>JJNX02000122.1 GCA_000681355.2 Peptococcaceae bacterium SCADC1_2_3 | reverse complement strand
CGGTAGAGGTAACTGATGCCAGTGCCGCTACCGCTGCTGATATTACCGCAACTGAAACATTGCTGGGAGCTTTTCAGCAAAACACAACAAATGGAGCAGGACTGGTTAATGCTGTATATGCAACAGCAGCTTCCACTTACAATGCCTCTATGGTTTTTGAAGTAACCAGTAAAACCACAGCCAATGTCACCGTAAACATTAAATCTTATCAATATGCCCAGTCAGGTGTGTCTACACTTGAGTCTCATACTTCAACAGGACAAACCTTAGCAACAGATGGATCAGGTGTCGACGTTAAGGTAGGCGATATTACATTTACACTTGAACTCAATGACAGCGACCACTTTACGGTTGGCGATAAATGGTCCGTAAATATAATGAGCGATCCTAGTACCGCAAGTGATAACACTCTGAATTTACGCGGCCCTGACAGTCAGGTAAACCGCTGGACATTTAATAATAGTGTGCTGGACAGCGCTACGTCCACCATAAAATTGTACAGCCTGGACACCACCAACGGCGAGGTGCGTGATGGCAGTGTCAGCTTTACTTTTGGGACGGTGACCGAAACACCAGCGGTGGTGGATTTTGTAGACGGGGGCGGAATTACAGCAGTGGAGGGTGATGAACTGCGGCCGGCCCAGACTTATACGCTGGCAACGGATCAAAATACTGCGGTAGTAAGCGCTGAAGTCAAATTAATAGGCACCTATTCGCAAGCCGAGAAAACGCTGGTATCTGGACAAAGCGTAACTGGCGTCCTAACTGTTAACGCAGATATTCTTTTTGAGGTAATGGGTATTGATGGCAATCAGATTCAGCTCCGGGCAACATCGCATCAATTAACAACAACTGGAGGGGATACAATTCAATATGCTAACATTATCGCTGATGCAGAAGCACTTAACGACCTTACGGTGGGTGGTGTTAGTATAAATACTGTAACCTTTGCTGCCGCTTCAGACTTCCGGGTAGGAGATAAATTTATTTACCACGTTGCGGCCCAGGATACAGATCCTAAAGATAAAATTACCATTCAACAAACTGGTTTGGAAAATAGAGCATATACAGTTTTATCTGCTAGTGGAACTGCCAACCTGGCCCACTGGCACCTGGATACCACCACCGGCCAGGTTTGGGATACCACTTTAGAGGTAGCATATAATGCTATCACTGCTAACGGTACCGCCAACTTCAACACCACCACCAATCCAGCGATGACTTTTGACACCGGCGCTCAGGTGGGTGACCGGGCGGCCCTTTCCACCAAGCTCTACGACATTGACAAGTTCTGGGACGCCAGCGGGCGCTTTTTGCTGGCGGACCCGCAACAGATTACCCTGGTGCAGGGAGACGGAACTACCGCCAGCGTCTGGCTGTATCAGAACGATACTATTGGGGATGTGCAGAATAAGCTGGAGACCGCCGTGAAAAATGACCTGGGACAGGGGAGTATTGTCAACTCCAGCACTACTAACCAGTGGGTAAAGTACGTAACGACGCCGATGGCCAATTCGCCTGAAAGCGTGCAGGGCACCTTTGTCATTCGCTCGGGCATTGCCGGGGAAAAAGGAGAAATCAGCTTTGTTGGTGACGAAGACCTGATTAACGCTCTTTCACTACAGGTCATTCAAAATTCCACTGCCAGCCGTTTTTCCATAGACGTTACCGATGCTCATACGGGTGAACTTTTGCATGATGATGTGGAAATAGCCGGCAACCTCCTGCAGGGAGTGCTGCACAAAAATGTTGACGTGGAGTTTAACGCTAACGCCGGAATTAAATCCCAGTTTGATGACACTACCAAAGAGTTTGTCCTTACCGGCGGAGCAGGAAATACGGAGAACACCACCGTTCATTTGGTGGACAACAGCCTGGTTCTGCAGGTAGGCGCCAATGAAGGCCAGGACATGATTACCTCCATCGGCCGTTTAAACACCGACGCTTTAGGCATTGGAGCCGTTCTGGTAAGTGACTTTGACCTGGCCAGTAAGACCATTACCACCCTTGACGGGGCCATTAACCGGATTTCCGGCCAACGGGCTGCTTTGGGCGCGGTGCAAAACAGATTGGATCATACGGTAAGCAACCTCATGGTGGCTGCGGAAAATACTACGGCGGCGGAATCCCGCATCCGGGATCTGGACATGGCTCAGGAGATGATTAACTTTACCCGGCTGCAGGTGTTAAGCCAGGCCGGTATGGCCATGCTGGCCCAGGCCAACGCCTTGCCCGGCAATATCTTGACTTTGCTGCGGTAAAAAACATTCCACCCCCACCCTAACCCTCCCCCCTCAAGGGGGAGGGAATAAGGGGATACCTCCTCAAGGGGGAGGGAATAAGGGTAATGTGATTTTTTCCCCCCTCCTCTACTGGGAGGGAATAAGGGGATAGCCTCTTTTGAGGAGTAGTAATTCCCTCCCCTGGTGGGAGAGGAGTAGGAGAGTGTTTCTTTCCCCCTCCCTTGGTGGGAGGGGGTGAGGGGGAGGGGGAAAGAAACATAAAAAAGAACCAAAAACAAATATCCTTTGCCCGGGAACTCCGGCAAAAACAAACAGATTCAGAAAAGGCCCTCTGGCAAAAATTAAGAGATAAACAATTTGAAGGCATAAAATTCCGCCGCCAGCAGCCGGTAGGTCCATACATCGTTGATTTTATCAGTCCCAAGGAAAAGATAATCATTGAAATTGACGGCGGTCAACATAACGAAAAGGAAATACAGAAAAAAGATGAAGAAAGAACAGTCTGGCTGGAAAAAGAAGGGTACCTGATTTTAAGGTTTTGGAATAATGAAGTTCTTTTCAATCCGGGAGGAGTTTTGGAGAGAATAAGGGAAGCTATAGAAGAAGGAAGGAATTTAAAATGAGTGCTAACTTGCAAATTGGGGGGCTGGCTTCCGGGATTAATACCCAGGAAATTATTACTAAAATTTTAGAAAGCTACCGCCGGCCGGTTGAGCGGCTAAACCAAAACAAGCAGCTTTTAGAGTGGAAGCAGGCAGATTACCGGGAAATTAACGGTCTCCTTCTTTCCTTTAGCACGGGCAGCGCCCTGGCCCTTAAGCTGGAGTCTACCTTTAAGGCCAAAACCACTGTTTCCGGCAATGAACAGGCCGTTTCGGCCACAGCCGGCGCTCAGGCCGCAAACGGCACTTACATGATAAAAGTGGACGCGCTGGCGGCCATAGCCACCAACATCAGCACTGGTGCTATTTCAAGCGACCCGGGGAATAAAATTGACCCCGCTCTTTCCCTGGCTTCCCAAAAAGAAAAATTTGCCGCTTACCCTGCTCATCCCGAATACTTTACCGGCAGTTTTAGTTTTAACCTTACCACGGCCGGTTCAGACGGCCAGCCGGTAACTAAATCTTTCACTATTAATCCGAACAATGACAGCCTGAATATCATTTTAAACCGGATTAACAATAGTCTTCCCCTCACTGCTTTTTACGATAGTTCGGCGGATAAAGTTTCTTTGGCCACCACTAAAACAGGTGATTATTTAAGCGGTCAGGAAATACAGTTTGCCGGAGATGGTTTTTTAGCCCAGGTTTTAAACCTAAGCCAGGCCAATGAGCAGGGGGGAACGGACGGCCAGGCCACCATTAACGGTTTGGACGTTCAGGTAAAAAACAATTCTTACACTGCTGGTTACGTTACCTTTAATTTTAAAAACACTACCGCCGCTCCGGTAACCGTCACCGTCGGGCCGGATACAGATAAGGTGGTGGAAAGCGTAAAAACCTTTGTTGAGGATTACAATGCTTTACTGGAAAAAATCAACGGGGAAACCAGGGAAAGGTATAACCGGAATTATCCACCTTTAACCGAAGAGCAGAAAAAACAAATGACGGAAGAAGAAATTAAAAAATGGGAGGTAAATTCCAGAAACGGTCTGTTAGCTAATGATTTGCTTTTGGAAAAAGTTGTCTCTGACCTCCGGACGGCCCTTACCTCTTCGGTAAACGGGCTGAGCGGCTCCTTTAATCATCTTTCCCAGGTGGGTATTACTACCGGCAACTGGAATGAATACGGCAAGCTTTATTTTAACGAAAACCAATTTCGGGCCGCCCTGGCGGCCGACCAGGAGAGCGTAACCGCTCTTTTTACCAATAACAGCGACAATTATGCCCAAGAAGGGGTAGGGGAAAGGCTGTACACGGCCGCAAACCAGGCCATCAGCAGGCTGGTGGTGCAAGCCGGCGCGGCCAACCAGACCCTTACCATGGATACCAGCAATCTGGGCCAGCAAATTTACTTTTTAAACCAGCGGATCTTCCGGCTGGAAGAAAGGTTGGCGGTAAAAGAAGAACAACTTTGGCGCCAGTTTGCGGCCATGGAGGAGTTGGTCAACATGTACAACAACCAAAGCAACTGGCTGGCCCAGCAGGTGGTAAATATGCAAAACCAGACCGGGCAAGGGAGTAGTTAGACATCAGGAAAACCCAGGAAGAATTAAAGGTTATTGAGTCAGAATGTGTAAAAGGACTGGCCAAGGTAAAGGAAATCTCCCCGGTTTTGCTGGAAATTATTAACCAGAAACAGGACGGG
>JJNX02000121.1 GCA_000681355.2 Peptococcaceae bacterium SCADC1_2_3 | reverse complement strand
GGGCTATTGTTGCTCCGGCCACACGGCCACCCAACCGGCAGGCGCACGCAACCAAGGCTCCGGCCTCTTTTTGAATTGCTTCGGTAAAAAAATTTTGGCTCTTAAGACGTAAGATGCTACCCAGGTTAATTTCGCCCATAACTTCGGCTAAGAGTTGAATATATGCCGTAAGGTTAACCCGGCAAAGCAACGCTAAATTTTGACAATAAAAGCTATCTCCAACTAAAATTGCGTATTGTTCCTTTTGGGGTGTCCTTTGCATTTCCTTGTTTTCATTAATTTTTTGATGCAAACATAAGCCTAAATAAATATACTGGATGGTACAGGCTAAAGTAATTACCTGCTCATTTATTTCTTCTTTAAACAAACGGGCGGCCAAAATAACACTTGCCGGGTGTATAACAACGTGTAAAGAAGGAACGTTTAACCATTTATCAAGAAGAAGGTTTTTATCTGCTCCTTTTGAAGATAACAGTAGCATTTCTTCGACTTGTTTTATATCCTGCCGGATAGAAGAAAAAATATTTGTAACCATTAGATTATTTAAGTCTCCTATCTCTTTGATTAACCTGATTAGTATTTAATTCGTTAAAAAATAAACTTTTCCTCCTTGAGCCGTAAAAATTAGCCTTAAAAAAGCAATGAGCCTCGCTTCAATTGTTAGTTTCAGCAAGGCTCTGCTACCATTTTACTTTGGTACTAATAAACATCCCCCCTAAAGATTTACTACTACCTGCGGTATTGAGCAGGGCGTAAGACCCCGTTTAAATTCTTTTGTCATCATTTGTTTGGCCGAAAAACAGTTCTTAAGGTGGTAACACGCTTTCAAGGGATCAACTTTTTCCCCGCAGGTAAATACATCAACCGCGGCGTAACCAAATTCCGGCCAGGTATGAATAGTTAAATGCGACTCCGAAATAACCACCACGCCACTAACTCCTTGGGGGCTGAACTTATGAAAGACACATTCCCTTACCTCAGCGCCAGCTTTTAGGGCAGCGTTAACCATGATTTCCTTTACCTTTGTTAGATTGTCGAGCGTCTCCCATGTGCAGCCGTAAAGTTCGGCCAAGACATGGAGGCCCAAGTGTTTCATTCTAATTATCTTCCCCCTTTTGAGCCAAAAATTTGGGAATTAAACAAACCCGATAAATAAAATATTCATCAAGCCTGGCTAATTCCAATCAAATTAAATTTTAACACAAGATTTTTGGTTGTCAAATAAATTTAACTAAAAAAGATTTTACTGTTCTTCTTGCAACATTAAGTATACTAAGGGAGAATTAATGAATATGCTAGTAGTTGCGGCGGCCACGATGCCAGAATCGTTAAAAATAAAAGCCGCAATACTGCCTACAATTATTCCAATAAAGCCCTGGTACAAAAAGGGGTATTTTAACTTAACCGAAGCCATTAGTCCAACCGGCCGGTAAAAAAGGATGGCCAGGGTAACTAAACTGGCCAGAAAAATCCGGCTCCAAATGGTATATTTAATTAATTTAATATTCATCGCTATTTTTCGGAAAATAACACCTTTAATTTCTATCCAGCCGCCCGTTAAAAACAGGTTGGCGCTGCGGCCAAGGTGGGATTGCGTTTCTGGGGAACGGTAAAGGTCAAAAAGAAAAGCAAACAAAATTAACGCGGCCAGGCAAATAGCTATAAAGGACCCTGTTTTCCAGTTTAATTGAAAGCCGGCTAAAATTAAAAAAGTAAACATAAAAGCCACCGTCGCGGCTATGGCGCCACCCAGGTTAGTTCCTAAATTGGGAGCAACCAGCGTAAAAATTGTTCCCAAAAATAACAGGCCGCTGATAGTTAAAAATATTTTCCGGAAGCGGAAAGTAGTCAGCATGGTAGTGGCACTTAAAATTACCGCTCCGATTAAAACCCCCATATACTCATTACCAATTCCGTAAAACCGCGCTCCCCCTATGGGGTCATAACTTAATAACGCTACTTTTTGCAGTGGGGCACCACTTAAAGTATCAGCTAAAATTAAAATTGCATTGGCTAAAGCTAAAAAAAGAAAAGGATTTAATAGTAGGCCGGGCTTGGAGGGTAGGCATCCTGCCTGCCCGAAGCCTGGTTTTAACCGGTGGGCCAAAAGCCAGGCTAATCCGGTAATAAAAAACGTCAGCCCAAAGAATTCTATGATTAAAACAGTTATTGTTGGTTGAGGTAAAAGAGGAAGGACTAAAAAAACTAAGGGTACGGCTAAAACAGCAATAAGAAAAGGTTTTAATATTTTGCCCATTCCCTTCTTACGTCCAAAAATGCTGTAAAGAGAAAGTATGAGTAAAATTAACTGAAAAAAAATGTAACCCTTTAAAAGCAGGGGGCGCGCGTCGTAAGTAAGGATTAACTGTTGTTGCATTTTTTGTAAGTCTGGCAACTTCTTGCTTGTTTGGGACACTTGCATTGGCCGGCCAATTATTTGCCAGGGTACGGATAAGCCGTAATAATGAATAATAGTGGGGGCCAGGTCAATATTTAAAATCAGCCCTGGACGCCTGGTGCTTGGTGAGGTTAGAAGCCCTGCCTTTACACCCGCGCCGGCAACTAAAACAGGCGCAAGGCAATTCTTTGTCTCTAACCCTTTTGTTGTCGTTCCGGACTCAACGGTAGGAGAGATAATAAATAACAAATCACGCTGAAAATCCAGTCTTTTGATTAAATGACCCAAAAAGGTGTCTATGCGGCGTAAGGCTTGGTAATGTTGGTTTTGCAAAACATTGGCCAGGGCTTTTGGCTCCTCTTTCTTTAAACGGGATAAGTCACCGGTCTCAATAACAAACAGGGCAGTATCAGGCGGTAAACGGTCAAAAGCTTGTAAAAGCTTGGAATAATCAGTTCTTAAACTATTTAAAAAGTCTTTATCTAAGGCTAGTAAATTAGTACTTACCTCACCATAATCCACCAGACCATTATTATCCATAGCTATGGTAACCGCCTGCCGCCCCAAATCAGTTAAAGTATCTGCGTTTCCTAGAACGGCCGTCCTTAGGCCGGCCTCACGCAATACCGTACCCAAAATTCCTGGTAAGGCAGGGTAGGAAAGCTCGCTATTTACCTGCTGAATACTCGCTATTTCCAATTGGACCAGGGCTTTATCCGGGGGCATTTTTCCGGTACGCTGGCGGTATGAATCTTTGGCTAAAAGACCATTTACTTTTTCCCAGCCGTTAAAACCGCCAGCCTGTGCGTTTGGCGCTAAAATTCGGGAACCCGCGCCGATGGTAGCATAAGCGTTTTCAGCGTTAATATTTTTGGCGGTATTGCCGTTCATTAAACCTAAAGCTCCCTGACGGATAAGCTTGTTAAAAACAGGCAAGGTTTCTAACTGTAAATCAGAGATACTTATTCCGTCAACAACCACTATAACTACTTTACCAGGGGGTAACTTTGGAGCAATAGGACTAACTTTACCATTTTCGGGTAAAACAGCCTGTATGGTGGTTGGATAACAACCAGCCCAGGCGGAAAGTAGGCTAGGCTTCCAGCCTGCCCAAATGGTTAAAATAAAAAAAACTAAAATAATTCGGACAAGAGCAGTCATTTTTGTTTACGCCGGTCTTTTTTTACTACGGCAAGCTCAACTACCGGAAAAAAACGTTTGAGAAACAACTGCTTTCCGGCCAGAACATTTTCATATTCATTTTCTACTTTTTGAACCATATTGTCTATGATAAAATTGTCTAAAACAAATTTGCGGCCAGTCCGGCCCATCCAGGCTGCTTTTTCCCGGTCAATCAGTAAACTGGCTATAGCTTCGGCTAGCATTTCATAGTCTTTAGCCGGTATTAAAAGACCGTTGTGAGTATCGTAAATAATTTCCGGAATCCCGCCTACCCTGGTGGCCACTACCGGACAACCAGCGGCCATTGACTCCAGGATAATAAAGGGCAAACCTCCCTCCGTTAAGGAAGGTAAGGCTAAAACATCCACGGCCGAGAGTATCGCGGCTATATCCTGTCTTTCACCGGCAAAAACCAGACGGTGTTGCAAGCCTAAGGCAAGAGCTTCCGCTTCAAACTGCTTACGATAAGGACCATCACCTACAATTAAGAAATTTACTTGATGTTCCCCGGCTAGATTTGCGGCGGCTTTAAGGAAATAAGACACCCCTTTTTGGGGAATTAAGCGGGATACCATTCCTACTACCCGGCCTAAGGGAGGTAAACCCAGGGAACGCAAGACAACCTTTCGCTCCCATATTTCCCGGAAGGGGTCGTAGTCAATTCCGTTGTAAACAGTCACCAGCTTGGCCGGATTAATTTTTTCCCGTTTAATTAATTCTTCGCGTAAAGCATTCGAAGCCGTGATCACTTTATCTGTGTACCTGGCCAGTATACGTTCGAATAAAGCAAAAAATGATTTTTTCCAGATGGGCCATTCATCCGAAATAACGAAATTGTGAGCAGTCATAAAAACCACCGGTGTTTTTGCCAGGCGGGCGCTTAATCGTCCTACCAGACCTGCCTTAGCTCCGTGGGCGTGCATAATGGTAATTTCATGTTCACGTAAAATTGAAACCAGACGGCGAATGGCAGCCCAATCATCAACCATTGATAATTCTCCGCCTAAGGGGATGGGGGTTACGGTAACACCAAGGGA
>JJNX02000120.1 GCA_000681355.2 Peptococcaceae bacterium SCADC1_2_3 | reverse complement strand
GGCGACTACGAGTAAAACAATCATTATCATGAGGATCATAATTTCCAGTTTTCAAAGAACGATTTTCTCTCGAAAAGGGTATTTTCAAAAGCTCTTCAGTGAAAGAGAACTAAATATATAATACGAGGAGTGATAGCGTGAAAAAAGTAAAGTTATTGAAAGCTTTATTGTTGATTTGTGCATTTCTTATTTATGCAATACCTGTTAATGCTTCTCAAGATAATGTTGATATAAAAGAATTATTTGACCAGCATAGGGCAGACAGCATTATAATGGAGTTAAAAGAAGCTGGATTAGAAGTAAAGGAAACAAACCTTTCAAAGGTAATAGAATTGGTACACCAACTCAATCAGCAGGGAAAACTTAATAAACGGACCAAAGAAAACGTTAACAAGTTAAAAAAAGCTGAAGTCATAATAATGCTCGAAGATGGAAGCGTCTATAGCTCATCTAAGGGATATCTTGGGCAGGCCAGGAAGGTAGAGGATAGGCAATCGCCGTTTTCTCAGACAGTTCAAGAAGATATTGGGATGTTAAGCAAAAGCGATCCTACACCCAGTGAAATCTACGGCGGAACCACGGGCGCGTTTGCAAGAGAACAACTCTAATTGTTTTAATCCCATAGGATTTAACGGGTTTGACGGTATCCAAGCTGATGTAACTTTGCCCAACGTAAGTAATTTAGGTTCGGGTGAGCAACCATGGGTGTATTTTGGATTTGAAGCATCTGGTGATTCCGGCGTAGAGGCGGGTTTATCATATCAAACCGGTAATCCGCGGTGGTTACCCTTTATTAGGGCTGGGGGTTATCAGTATAAGCCTGATTTACCTTTCTCTGATGGCAATACTCTCCACATAAAAACTTACGTAAAATCAAGTTCCGGAACCGATTACTTTAAGTTAGAAATAGATTACGATGTGATTCTTACAGGATATCATGAATGGTCAAGTTTTAGTTCAATATCCGTTAAACGTGTTACCTCAATAGCGCGTAATGGTTTTAATGGATCCAATATTAATGGTGAATCTAGAAACCAAAAACGGACTAACACTACAGTCTCTAAATATAACTCAGATTATTATTATTCTTTCAGTAACTATGATTTGTGGAGTTACTGGAATGGGAATATGTGGTTTGGCACTGTAGATTGCACTTCCGACTACATCCACCGTAGTAGCGGAGCTATATCTATTTACAAAAGTTAATATTAAACTGGGGAGATACCCGTATTAAAGGCGGGTATCTCCCGCTATTAATTAATCAAGGAGTGTTTCATGATGAGAGAGTGTTTCATGATGAGATTTTGTAAGTTTTTTTTATTGTTCTGCTTTTCTGCTTTAATTACCAGTGCCCAAGCCGAGGCCCAAGATCAAAAACAGCTATTCTTGAAATTAAATCAATACTACGTATTTACTCCCGAATCGTATTATATAAATAATGATAACCGATTTATGGTGCCGTTACGAGTTGTCGATGATCTTATAGGGGCAGATGTGGTATTCAATAAAGAAACCAAAACGGCTGAGATAACTTTTTCCGACCAGGAAGTAAAATTTACGTCCGATTCGAATAAGGTAACAATAAACAATACACCTTTTTCAATGAATACAAAAGTAGCTTATAATGAAAAGACTGAGACACTTTTTATACCCGTTTACATTTTGATTAACACTTTTAACTTAAATGTACAATGGAACCATACTTGGAAACAATTGGATATTAATGACGAGCGAATAATGGAGAGTAAAGGAATTCCGGACCTTAAAGGAAGCGATGTTTGGAGGAGCAAAGTAAGCAATGCAAATGCGTTTCGAATGGTTCACTACGCTTTAAGAAAAGTACATGAGGAAGAAATGTTCACCCGTATGCAAATAGAATTTACGGCTGAAAATATAACGGGATATTATATCCATGAAGGGAAAGAAGATATTCATTACTGGATAAAGCTTAACAACTCATTTTGTGCCGAAACGGATACAAAAGAACAAAGGCCAAGACCATATGTAAAAGCAAAAGAGATTACAAAAAAAGTAATCCCTTTTGATATAAATAAAGGGGATGCTCTTAATTACATAGTGATTTGGCCAAGAACTGTCTAATACGTTTTACCGGTAAGAGTGTAGGTTCTTAGGCTATTTGACGGCGCACTTCTAACCGTCAAACGTCGGTTAGAAACTTACCGCCAACAACAGAAGCAACTGGCCCAAGACACGAATAGTGCCACATCCGACCATAAAGCAGACGCTAGAGCAGACGTATCGGTAGTTCAGCCTCTGTACAACCCTGGCAGCACGACACATGATTTTATCGTTACCGGCAGAAGTGTCCTTGGGTTCGCCTTATACGATTTTGTTTGCCGGATATACTGGGCTTGGGACACAACAAGAATAACGACGGTGTTGCCCAGTACTTTTGGGAGGGTTTATGATCCGATATGGTACTACGATGGCACCATTTACAACAGAGGATGGTTTTTAAATCCCACTGTATACAAGAAGGAGACAGAGGGACACTTTCATAGTTCAGTTGGCGGTGTCACCTTACAACATAGCTATCCTTGGCTTGATATCACTGTTTACGCTGGCGGGGGCTCCTTATGTTATTCTGGGATAAAGACACGCCATAGTGGGTGATAGAAAAGAGGTATAGAGAATGATAATTGCAAACTCATCGTCTACAAAACAGCGGGGCTGGCGAGGTTGGTGGAGCTTAGTTGTGGTAGGACTTCTTGTGGTAGCCGCCGCCGTTATTTTTAAGCTGCACATTGACAAGTTTGAATTCATACCCGTGAATGGTTACTTCGCCACAACGCCTGATGCTGTTGTGCTCCCCTATCCAAGAAAGTATAACTTTGGCACCGACGGCTTCTGGTTACAAACACCATCGACAAAGGCGGTACCGCTAAACAAAAAAACAGATGGATTTATTTGGGGACCCAACAGGGAAAAAATCGCGATCTCTATAACCCCAAAGCTAACAGACTTTTTTGTTGAACTACCGACTCGTCTCGTTAAAAATGGGTGGCCATCCCCTGGGGAAGCGATTGACCTTCCTGTTGGCCTGCACCATTTTACGCACCTAAGCATTTCCTTTCCCGAAGGAGATACTAAAGAGTACCGGATTGGAAACGTCTGGGTGGAAGTGCTGCCCCAAGAGCAAACAGATAAAAAACTACAAGAGGAGTACTGTATGCGTGTTCTTGCGCGCGTGGGTTACAATCCGGCAGTAGCGGTAAGTTTCTACAATTGTTCGGATAAGCCAGTTGTTTTTACCGGCATTCATTTGCCCCAGGACTTCCCCTACGGAATAGACAGGGATCATTTTTGGGTTGAGAGCAAGAAGCAAAAAAATCAAAGACAAGGCGGCCAGGAAATGGCGGTGCTTTTTAACCCACCAATTCTCGAACAGCTAGAGCCTCACCTGCAGATGACTAAAAGAGTACTTCCGGCAGGGGGTGTTGATTTTCCAGAACCTGTTACGGTAGAATCAGGAGAAGGAGTTATCATCTGCTTTACCTTGGCCGCTAAAACACAGGCGGCTTTCGGTACATTTGTGGCCATTAACCCTGTTCTAAGAACTGCGGACGGACGCTACATAGGCGACTTTTACTCCATATTTGCCGAGGGGTTGCCGCAAGGGTACGCTATATGGGATTTATGGCAGATACTTCGTACTCGCTAAGAAGGTAAAAAAGCGTACCATAGGGATGATGCTCCTGTCATCACGCAGTGCATCTTCTGTAGAAAGTTCCTATCATTCGATAAGGCGTTATAATATCAACGAGGATGTGTAAATTACTAAGATTCTTTCTAATTTGCCATTCAAAAATTGCACAATATGGCAATAAGGTAAAAAAAATCGCTCCCCTTATGGTTGATTATCACTCTTATAAGGGGAGCGCTATAATTACTTAAAATATTAAAAACCGAGAGATTTTATCTCAGTGTTTAAAATTCTTAATTATGAAAGAAGTGATTAGTCTGATTAAGAAGAGCCAAAACAACTTATTGGTACTTATCTTAATCCTAATATCCTTTCTAATCTTTATTGGCTGCTCTAAAAAAGAAGTCCTTACAAATAAACAAGATATGGTCAGCCAGGTAGCACCCGAAATCTGCGTCTGAAAAATTTACGCAGATTTTTTGCTAAATTCATCTATATTTCTCATAAATTTCATGAGGAATCTGTGAATCTACATTCAAATTATACCATTTTCTTTACCGCCTTTTAAGGAAACTTTTATTTTTATTTTTTCTCCGTTAAAAACAGCAAAACTCTTAAACTATCCCTGTCTGCCGACAGGCAGGCACAGATAGTCTGTTTTAAAAGCTCTTCTTTATCCACAGGTCTTGTTCTTTAACAGCTTTTTACTGAAATACTTCTTTGTAAGGATACCCTTCCAGAAGTTTTAATATAGTCTGCCTTGCAGTCCTTATAATCTTACCCGCCACAAACACATATTTTAATCTGAATGTCAGTATCCACTGCCTATAGGCAGGCTGGAAGCCTGCCCTACCAGCCTGTAATATAAGACTTTTTCTCACTCACAAAATGCCATCAGAATGTTGTAACAGTTATTCCCCTTGTGACCAGAGGATTGTATCCTTTAACGGACAGGCTGGAAGCCTGTCCTACCCTGAT
>JJNX02000119.1 GCA_000681355.2 Peptococcaceae bacterium SCADC1_2_3 | reverse complement strand
CCCCTGTTTCTCCTTTTATCTTTTTTGCTTTTCACCAGTTAAGGTATAAATCCCCCAACTTTTTAACAGACTAAACTATACTTATACGTCTGTACATAACCACTATTCTTGGCTCCGAAGTAGGTTATAATTTGTAACTACTCAGGTTCATAGGGGCAAAGGTACAAAGGTACAAAGCCATCAGGGCAGACACGCGGGTCTGCCCCTACATGCAGATCTCTAGTAGTAGGTAGTTGACAGTTTTTAGTTTACAGAAAAGGAAGTACCAATGTTGAGACTAAAAACTCAAAACTATCCACTAAAAACTATCAATTGGACCTCTGTGCCTACTTGAATAGTTACTAAAATTTTATGCTTTCTTTTTGTATAAGTTAGGTTATTGGAGGATTAAGACGTGAATCCGTTTTTAGAAATATTAATTCGTGGTATAGGGGCTTTTATTTTAATCCTGTTGGTTACGCGGCTAGTGGGCA
The DNA here is from genome assembly GCA_000681355.2 of Peptococcaceae bacterium SCADC1_2_3. GTDB lineage: Bacteria > Bacillota > Desulfotomaculia > Desulfotomaculales > Nap2-2B > SCADC1-2-3. Next base: position 4,231 of record JJNX02000119.1, on the reverse strand, counting down.
AAACCCAAGTAGGTCAGTTAACGGTCAGTGATTTTGTCAACGCCATTGTTATTGGCTCCATCGGCGCAGCCGCGGTTACTGACCTTAAAGAAAGCGGCTGGTATTATGTCTTTGGCTTGCTTTTATTTGGTTTACTGACCATTGGCGCGGAGTATCTAGCCATGAAATACCGGCCCGCGCGCAAACTTTTAGAAGGAGAGCCAACAGTTATAATTCATAACGGAAAGATTTTAGAGGATAATATGCGCAAGCTCGTTTATCACGTGGACGATTTAACCATGCAATTGCGGGATAAAGGTGTTTTTAATATTGCGGATGTTGAATTTGCGGTCCTTGAGCCCAATGGTAAACTAAGCGTACTTTTGAAAAGCCAAAAACAGCCCCTAACGCCGCAGGACCTGCAATTACCGACCAGGTATCAGGGTATCCCCAGTGAAATGATTATTGACGGGATAGTCATCCAACAAAACTTAAAACAAAATAACCTGACTGAGGAATGGTTATATCAGGAACTAGAAAAACAAGGAATAAAATCAGTCCAGGAGGTTATGTACGCCAGTTTAGATACTGAAGGAAAACTTTATGTAGATAAAAGACAGGATATAATGGCACATGTAACCGATATAACCGATAAACTACCTGGTAAAATGCCCCAATAGTGAAGTATATTTACAAGAACCACCTCAACTTAACGTACATATTATGTTCTAAAGTGGAGGTGGTTCTTTTATGTTTAAGGTTTCAGAACTGGCCAAAAGAGACATTATCAATGTGTTTAACGGGGCCAAATTAGGCCTGGTCAAGGACGTCCAAATTGATTTAGAGACGGGTACCGTACACGCCATTGTGCTTCAAGGACGCCGCCGTTTTTGGTTTTTTCCGGCGGGAAAAGATGTAATCGTTCCCTGGACTAAAATAAAAAAGTTCGGAGTTGACACCGTCCTGGTAGAGTTAGAGATGGCTTAAGATTCTTTTATGGCTTCGTTAGGACATTCTTCAATGCAACTGCCGCATTCCGTGCATATTTCAGGGTCAATATGGGCTATTTCGTTTAAAGTAATTGCCTCTACCGGACAAACATCAACACATAAACCACAACCAATACACTCTTCTTCAACAATTATTGTCACTTGATATCTTTCTCCCTTCTTTTTTTATTATCTAAGCTGACCGCTTAATAAGTATAATTTATTTTTATTTTATCCTTGCTGTCAATGTTTAAAATTGGTTATAATTAAAAAAATAAAATAAATTGAAAGCAGTAAAAATAGATGCTCTTTTTTGGTCATACCGGAACTACGTTAGGCCTCTTGTGGTTGTTAAATAAAATTATATTTAAGGAAAAACAACTGGACTACCGGCTGGCATTTTTAGGGTCAATTTTACCGGATATTATTGACAAGCCCTTAGGCTTAATACTTTTAAGGTATAATCTGGGTGATGGCCGGGCCTTTGCCCATACTTTAATTTTCCCTATTTTACTTTTTATTATAGGTCTTTACATTACCCGGCGCAAGGAAGGCAGCCCCTTTCTTTTAAGCGCTTGCGTAGCCGGACATTTAATTTTAGACCAGATATGGTTAGAACCGAAAGTACTCTTTTGGCCAGCTTACGGTATTATTTTTCCCTATCACCGGGGAGATACTTTTTGGGTCTGGTTTTACCAGTGGCTTAGCCAGTTAAAATTTAACCCTCAAGTTTTTGTACCGGAGATAACCGGATTTATAATTCTTCTGATAATGTTTGTTTACCTGGTTAAAAATAAAAAAACCCGCCTATTTATCTGGCAGGGAAAATTTTAATAAATTAAATAAAAAATAAAATGGTGGACGTGATGGGACTCGAACCCACGACCTTCTGGATGCGAACCAGACACTCTCCCAACTGAGCTACACGCCCACTTTTATTGTATTCTAGCATACCGTTTTTGTAAAAACAACCTCTTTTTTAAGTAGGATAAAAAGCAGCTTCTTCAAGAATGTTTTTAAGAAGCTTTTTGGTTTGCTACCTCCTGTTTTTGCTTTTTATTATTTTGTTCTTCGGTGTAGTCAATTGAAACTAAATAAAGATTTACCCATAGGTCATGTTCATTAGCTTTTCCCTCTAACTCTTTAGCCAGGTCCTTAAATTTTTTTTCCACGCGGTCTTTGAAAGCAGAAAATTCTATTAGCGTTTCTAAAACCTCCCGGTGATTATATGATGCTCCCTCCCGAAAAACTTTTACCACCATTTACACCTCCATTATTAACCTTAATAGTATTATTATAGTTAATATAAAGGAAATGTTAAGGGGTATTTATTGTCTAAATATAACTGAAAATAGCCCTAACTTAAAAAAGCAAAGCCACTCGTTTAACTATAACTAAACTTAAAAACGAATGGCTTGCTTAACCCCTCAAAAACGGTTGCTTTTTTGATCAGTGAATTTTTGTTTGGTGCCTTACTGTCCGGGAGTGCCTGTTTGGCCAATATTCCCCCAGGAGCCGCCAGGCGTTACTTGTCCCCCATAGGGACTATACCCGCCATAACGGCCGGCCTCATATTGGGTTGCTTGGGGTGATTGGGCCGGTGCGGTGGAAAACTGTCCTCCTCCTGCAAGGCCACCACCGGGCTGGGTTGACCATCCCGGTTGATTTGCGCCTGTGCCAAATCCACCGTATTGGGGAGGGTTAAAAAATGCTCCTTGGGTTTGAGGGGGAACAGTTTGGTAAGAGGTAGACGACATTTGTTGAGCCAGGCTGTTAATCTGGTTTATATCCTGGTGCAGTTGGTTGGCTACGTACTGAAGGCGCTGGAGTTGTTGGGAAGCATTAACCTCTTTTTGTTGTAATTGCTGGAGTTGTGAGCTGTTACTTATTTCTGTTTGCTGAAGTTGGCCGGCCAGGTTACTAATAGTACTTGCTTCATCCCGTAGCCGTTGAATCTGTTGTTGTATTTGATTATACTGATACATAATTAATTTTTTACCTCCTTAGATTTTAATCTTTTTTTAGCATAACCCCAACTAAAGGTAAATATGCGTTAGGTGCTATTCTTCAAAAGTTAAATTATGACCCGGAAATTGGAATTTTTAAGAGGAAATAAACTAAAAAAAGCGAATAATAGCGTAATAGATAATAATCTTAAAAGCAGAGGTAAAAATAAATAATGAAGGTAAAATTTGGCCCGGCCGGCAACTCTTCGTCTTTTTACGCTTCGGGTTTTAAAAAGATAGGGGATGTGCCGGGCTGGCTTAAGAATTTAAAATTACAGGCCTATGAGTACCAAGGGGGGCGCGGGGTCCGGATTAGCGAAGAGAATGCCCGGCACTTGGGGGAGTTGGCGCGGGAAAACGAGATTACTTTAAGTATTCACGCCCCTTATTATATAACCCTTGGAACAGCAGACGCCAGGTTAAGAGAAAACACCCGGCGGTATATCCTTGATGCCATGAGGGCTGCCCACTGGATGGGAGCACGACTTATAGTATTTCACCCCGGTACGGGAGCAGGTATAGATAGAGCAGTTACGCTGCAAAGAGCCGGTACTTTTTTAAAAGCACTTCGGGAGGAAGCCGATGAGATAGGTTTGGCTGATGTTTTGCTTGCCCCCGAAACAGCGGGTAAACGCGCCCAATTGGGTAATTTGGATGAAATTCTTGCTTTATGTACTTTTGCCCCCCGCATTGTCCCGGTTCTTGACTTCGGCCATTTGCACGCCGTTACCGGCGGGGGGATGGTAAGGCAAAGTGATTTTGCCCGGGTTTTAGATCTGGTGACCTTACGCTTAGGTAAGCAAATATTCGATAACCTGCATATTCACTTTAGTCCGGTGAAATTTACGCCGGCAGGAGAAAAAAAAACACGGGACAACCTTAGATAAAGAGCTTGGTCCAGATTTCCAGCCCCTGGCGGAAATATTGGTGGCCAGAAATATAAAGGCCGTGGTTATTTGTGAATCAGGAGGACGCCAGGCAGAAGATGCCCTGGTTTACCAGGAAATTTACCGGCATGCTTTAAGTAGCATTTAGTAACTACTCAGGTTCATAGGGGCAAAGGCACAGAGGCACAAAGCCATCAGGGCAGACACGCGGGTCTGCCCCTACATGCAGATCTCTAGTAGTAGGTAGTTGACAGTTTTTAGTTTACAGAAAAGGAAGTACCAATGTTGAGACTAAAAACTCAAAACTATCCACTAAAAACTATCAATTGGACCTCTGTGCCTACCTGAATAGTTACAGCGAGCTTTTTGC
>JJNX02000118.1 GCA_000681355.2 Peptococcaceae bacterium SCADC1_2_3 | reverse complement strand
GTCCGGGACTTCCTGGACCGACACCGGCCTTATTAATGGCACCACTTATTATTATAAAATATCGGCTTATAATAATGCCAGCCTGGAATCTGATAAATCCCTTCCGGCCTGGGCCACACCTTTTAATCCGGCGCCAGCGGCCCCAACAGGTTTAACCGCCACCGCAGGTAATCAAAAAGTTACTTTACAATGGAATGCCAACAGTGAAGAGGATCTGGCGGGGTATAAGATATACCGTTCTTTGACTGAAGGGGGTACTTATACTTTAATTCATACCGCCGGGAAAGTAACTTCCTGGGTTGATACCGGCCTTACCAACGGCACCACTTATTATTATAAAATATCGGCTTATAATAATGCCAGCCTGGAATCTGATAAATCCCTTCCGGCCTGGGCCACACCTTTTAATTCACCTGTCGTCTGGCCAACTGAAATCTATGGAGGTATCTGGACAGATTCATTAAATGTAAAAAAAGAGTGTAAAATATTTGCTAACATTTACTGTTCGGGCGCCGTAGACGGAGATAAAGAACTGGTTCTTGGCAGCGCTGACAATCCTAAAAATCTTTATGCAAACGGTGATATAGAAATTCACAAAGATGGGAAAATATTTGGCAATATTTATTCTAAGCAAGGCAGTATTAAGCTTTGGAAGGACTTTGCTACTATTAGTTCTTCAGATACCATCCAGGCGAAACATGATGTTGAAATTAAAAAACATTCCGTAACCGGATCCATCAGGTCATTATCAGGGAATGTAAATATTGCAAAAGATACTCAAATTAACGATGTTTATGCTTCCGGTAACGTAACTTTGGCTCAGGAGGCTTAGGTTCAAAATAATATAATGTCAGTTGGAAACATTACAATTGGAAATGAGGGTCACGTGGAAGGATCGGTATGGACAGAGGGTACTCTTAATTTAGGAAGTTTGGGCGACGGTCAAAGTTACCTAATTGAAGGCGCTGCTTATGTACCCAATCCCGATGATTACTCTGCTGAAGATAAAGCAAAGGTAAAAGAAGGAATACACCAACTGCCAATCCCGCCAGGCGTAGTAATACCACCATTAGATTTTTCTATACCTATTCTTTCTGCGCCAGAACCAGATCCAATTTTGCCTGCTTTAAAAATAATGGCAATAGCTGAAGGCGAAGGTCACTATTTTAATAGCAGCCAAACCATAGACCTAAGCGCTGGGACATGGAACGGTATATATTATGTAGAGGGTGATCTTGAACTAACCTGTTCAACAGGAGAATATTCCGGCCAAGCCGTTTTTGTAGCCGGGGGAAAATTATGTCCTCCTAAAAAACCTGGGGATATCTCAATCCCGAAGAACACATTAATTTCTTTCCGGAACAAAGGTGACTTCCTGGGATTAATTGCTAAAAATAATATTTCTTTTGGTCAAAATAATACTGTAAAAGCTTATCTTTGGGCAGGTGAAACCGTTGAATTATCTAAAAATACTAACCTGCAAGGTTATATTATTTGCCATGAATTTGATGCAAGCAAAGAGTGCACTATTGGAGAATAGAAAGATAATCTGAATTGTCGTGGGGGTTTGGAATGGGGGATTTATGGGGCCGCTTTCTACCGGGGAAACGAAAAAAAGAGTGCGTAGGGATAGACATTGGTTATGACGAAGTTCGGGCAGTGCAGGTAAGAGCTTTAAAAAGCGGGCCGGAGGTAGTGGCGGTTGGAAGTGTGAAAGCGCCGCCGCAAACCGTGGACGACCTGGAGGAAGAAGCCTTAACCGAAGCGCTGGTTTCTTTGGAGGAGCAGTTTGATTTCAGCAGCAGCTGGGTGGTTACGGCCATCCGGGGAGCCGAGGTGGTGGAAAGGCTGGTGCGCCTGCCCGTTATGCCGGAACGGGAACTGGCAGGCGCTCTAAAATGGGAAGCAGAACAACTCTTTCCTTTTCCTTTAGACGAAATGATTTTAAGGCACGTGGTGCTGGGCCGGGTTCAAGAAGGGGGAGAAAAGCAGCTTAACGTTCTTTTAGTGGCGGCGCCTCTTAAAACAGTTCAAAAATACCACCGCTCTTTTACGAATGCCGGTTTTCGTTTGGCGGTCATTGATTTACCTGCTCTGGCTTTGTGGCGGTTATTTTTCGGGTTAAAAAATGAAAGATACGCCGGCGGAAATTTTGCTGTTCTTGATTTGGGGGAACAGGTGACCCGTTTTCTTGCCGCCGGTGAGGGTGAACTTTTGTATACACGTTCGTTACGGGTCGGACTGCAGGGAAAAAGTTTTTTAGAAGCTGCCCCGGCCGGAGCAGCCGCAGAACACCAGCAACGTACTTATGAGATACCGGCCGGTGATTTAGGCAGCCTTATCTTAGAAGTCAAGCGTTCCCTGGAATATTTCCAGGGACAGTTTAAGGATAAACAAATCCAAAAACTGCTTCTCTGCGGGCCGGCAAGCTCTGCTAAGGAACTGCCTGCGGCGCTGTCGGCCAAATTCGAGCTGGAAGTAGAGATCGCGAAGCCGGCGCCTGCTTTTGAGGAATTTTTTTCTGCCGGCAGAGCCGAATTTAATCCGGGCCTGGCTGTGGCCGCCGGCTTGGCTTTAAGCGAGGTGATTGGTTAATTGCACAGGTTAAACCTCTTGCCGCCGGAACTGCTGCCCGTCTCGTACATCCAGGGAAGAAGGCTTTTTATCATTGCCGGACTTACTCTTTTATTTGGCGCGCTGCTCATTGGCAGCGGAATATTTTTCCTTCAGGTTTCAAGCATGAAAGCAGAAATTAACGCCAATCAGGTAAAATTGGCTGCTTTAGAGGCAAAGGTAAAAGAGGTTACCGAACTGCAAACGCAAAGGCAAAATATGGAAAGAAAAACCGCCGACCTGGAAATCCTTCTTCAACAAAAAAAGAAACATATCCCTTTGCTGGACGAACTGGCCGAAAACATTCCGGTTGACGTGTGGCTGACGGGCATCAGCATCCAGGAAAGCAAGTCCTCGCAGCAGACTGGAACTGCCCCTTCCCCGGCCGCGCCGGCGGCCGGCCGGTTGGTAATTTCCGGAACTTCACTGGTAATTAAGGGCGTGTCCAGGTCTGTTTCCTCCATTGGAGTTTACGTCCGAAAACTGCTGGAATTACCCTATTTTAGTGAGGTATATCTGGATGAGTTTAAAGAGCAGGATGACGAAACGATAGCTTTTACGATTACCTGTTCCTTAAAGATGGGGGGCGGCCATATTGTGGCAAAAGCTAGGCGGTAGGGAAAAATTCTTGCTGGGAATACTGCTTGTTATGCTGGTTTTATTTGCCTTTTACCGGTTTTTAGCACAGCCCCAGGTGGCTTCATACCTTGAACTAAAAAACCGTTTAAACGAGGCGCGGGCGCAGGTTTCCGCCGCCGGGCAAAAGGTAGCCATGATGCAAACAGAAAAAAAACTGGCCGGGATCAGCAAAGCCAGGTACGGGGAAGTGATGGCTTTATTTGCCGGCAACGTGCAGGACGGCGGGGCGGTGATCAACCTGGGTTTAAGCTCTGCTGCCTGCGGAGTGAAAATTGCTGCTTTTAAGCCGGGAAAAATCACCGGCCACCCGCATTACCTGGAAATGCCGGCGGAAATGGAAGTGCGCGGGCATTATTTGGGAATCAGATCATTTTTAGAAAATCTGGAGAACAATCTGGCCATTCCCAACCTGGTCAATCTTACTGCTCTATCTATTGAACCGGCCAAAACAAAGGCGGCCGCAGCCGGTGTCCTTCTACCCGCTCCCCTTCCCACACCCTCTGCGGCCGGAACGCCGCCCGGCGAAATGGAAACCGGCGTGACGGCCAAAATGTCGCTCGTCTTTTATTCCGAACCTACGCCGGAGGGCAGGCTGGCCTTAAAACAGGTGGCGGAATGGAAAGTAGGCCGTCAAAACCTTTTCCGGCCGGCGGAAATGGTTTCTCCGTACCAGGGCGTAAAACCGATGGGAATAACCTCTGTAGAACAAGAGGTTTATAGCCCTTGATATTCAAGTCTTACAGAAAAGACAAGTAATGACGGTTCTTGAAGGGGTCAATCGGAAGTTTTGCCCGTGAAAACGGCTCAACCGGCGGGTATTCACAGCTTGTTGAGCCTTAATAATAACTATGCGTATAATCTACCTGCAAAATTTTTGATTGCCCAAAAGAATGAAGTCGCGATTAGTAAAGGCCTTCTCCTATGGGGTTTCTGGGAAGCAAGGGGACGTTCACTTTGCTTCCCTTACAGCTTAAACAACGTGGCGTGAAAACAGAGAAGGTTCTTACCATACCTGGTAAATTATAGATTAAATAAACCTTAAATCCACTCAAAGCATTGCACTATAGTTATCCCTTTTTCCCTGGCCTTTTCTATTATTTCTGGCTTGGCGAAATGGGTTATAAAAATCTTGAAGATTTTTTTGTTGGATGCCTTTGCCTGAAGATATTTATCACTACAACGATATTTAGACTAAGCACTTACCAATCAATTTACTTTTCTTGTGGGAAAGATAGGCTTTGTAATTTTTCCTTTGTATCCAACCGACCAACATGATCAAATCATCTGTTGAGAATGTCCTCAAGGGTAATACTGCCGTAAGTAAAATCCTAAGCTGCGACAGAGTAATAATGGGTGCTTTTTTCCCCCAACCTTATCTTGATATGCCAGAGAAAGAAATGACTGAGCATGGAAATCAGGATGTGACGATTCCAGCTCGGGTACTTCCTTACCTCGTAATGATCCATCCCGAGTTCCGATTTGGTTTCTTCA
>JJNX02000117.1 GCA_000681355.2 Peptococcaceae bacterium SCADC1_2_3 | reverse complement strand
ACAAAACCCCTGCTGCTATGGGAATGGCAACAATATTATATAGGAAAGCAAGAATCAGATTTTGCTTAATTTTTTCCATTGTCTTTTTGCTTAAGCTCAGGGACCGGGCTACCCCTCTTAAATCATCCTTAATCAACACAATGCTTCCGGCTTCTACGGCAACGTCCGTCCCGCTTCCAATGGCTATACCTACATCGGCGGAAGTTAAGGCCGGCGCATCATTCACCCCGTCCCCCACCATGGCTACTGTCTTCCCCTCGCTCCGGAGATTTTTAATTACCCCCAACTTTTCTTTCGGCAGCACCTCGGCAAAAAATCGTTCAATATTCAACTCACCGGCGATGGCCCTGGCTACTTTCTCATTATCCCCGGTAAGCATAATTATTTCTACGCCTTCTTTTTTCAGTTCCTGCACCATTTCCTTAGCCTTTTCCTTTAAAACATCGGCCACGGCAATTACACCGGCCGCTTTACCATCAACGGCCAGGATCACGGCCGTCTTACCCTGTTCTTCTAAACCTTCTAGTTTACCTTCTATAGACCCTAACTCAACTTTCTGCTCGATCATTAGCTTTCGGTTGCCCAAAAAAATAGCTCTTTCACCAAAAGTTGCCTTTACTCCTTTTCCCGGCACAGAAGCAAACCAATTGGCCTCTTTTATATTTCTCCCTGTTTCCCTGGCTTTTTTAATAATAGCCTGTCCTAAGGGGTGTTCTGAACTCTTCTCCGCAATAGAGGCAAATTCCAGTATCTCCTCTTCAGTATAATCATCTAAAGCAATAACATCAGTAACCACGGGTTTTCCCTTGGTTAAAGTCCCGGTTTTATCAAACACAATGGTCTTTACCTGACCGGCTTTCTCTAAGGCGGCACTGCTTTTAAACAAAATCCCGTTCTCCGCACCCTTTCCCATACCCACCATTATGGCGGTTGGTGTAGCAATTCCCAAAGCACAAGGACAAGCCACCACCAGGATAGCAATAAAAACCGTCAAGGCAAAAAGGAAGGCGGCCCCAAACAAGAAGTACCAGGCGACAAAGGCAATTATAGCCGTAAGCAAAACCCCGGGTACAAAGTATGTGACCACTCGATCGGCAATTCTTTGAATTGGTGCTTTTGCGCCTTGCGCCTCCTCTACCAGTTTGACTATTTGGGCCAAGACCATGTCCTTTCCTACCCGGGTGGCTTTAAATTTTAAACTTCCATTTTCGTTTATTGTTCCTCCAATAACCTCGTCGCCTTTTTCCTTTTTCACGGGAATAGATTCGCCGCTAAGCATAGACTCATCAACAGAAGAATACCCTTCAACAACCAACCCATCTACGGGTATTCTTTCTCCCGGCTTTACCATAATTATATCATCTGCCAGGACATGCTCCACCGGAACCTCTTGCTCTTCACCCTCTTTGATCACCCTGGCTTTTTTCGGCGCCAAATTCATTAGCTTTTTAATTGCTTCGCCAGCTCTGCCCGAGGAAATATCCTCCAGGAGCATACCCAAGGTTATGGTAGTGATCACGGTGGCTGAGGCTTCATAAAAGGTGTGGCCCGAAATAAAAAAGGTAGTGGCTACGCTATATAAATAAGCGGTTGAAGTGCTCAGAACAACCAAAGTATCCACCGTGGCTGTCCGGCTGCGCAAGGCTCCGTAAGCTCTTCGATAAAAAGGCAGCCCTATTACAAGCTGAACCGGCGTAGCTAAAAGAAAGAGCAAGACCGCTTTCCAGGGAAAGTCAAAAAATAATTCTATAATCACTATGGGAATAGTCAAGACGATCCCAAGGGCAAAAAGGTACCATTCTTTTCTTATCTTTTTATTTTCCCCGGCTTCTTCCTCTGATTTTTCCGCAAACTCTTCGGCTTTATAGCCTGCACGTTCAATAATCCTTAAGATCTCTGTCAGGCTCAACTGGGCTGAATCATATTCTAAGACCGCCTTTTTGGTAGCAAAGTTGACGGCAGAATTTAAGATCCCTTTTTGAGATAACGCTCTCTCTATCGTAGCGGCACAACCGGCACAATTCATCCCCTCTATTTGCAGGACAACTTTTTTATCTTCCATTGCCTACCCTCTCGTTAAAACTTATATCTCCAACAATCTCTGGTGTTTTTTAAGCCCATTTTTCAGCCCGCCCTCTATTATGCACGGGTTTACGGGTCGGTGCCTTACCCGCGTAAGGTGAAGAGAACACCTTCGCGCTGCAGTTCCGTGTAGGCACGCTGGACCGTGTTCGGGTTCACTTCCAACATATATTATCATGAGCATCTTTTCTTTGACAGCTTAGTGACTTAATTATATAATATATGCTAATAAACATAGAATATCAACACTGGAAAAATCCTTTTAAAAAGCGGGTTTATTGTGTTATCTGATTGGCTTTATTACAGGAATTGTTTTTTTAGTGCTGGAAAAAGAGAGCGCTTTTATCAGGTTTCACGCCCTGCAGTCAACCATAACTTTTGGTGTGTTCTTTGTTTTGAGCCTGTTTTTCAGCTTCATTCCGTTTGTGGGCTGGGCGTTCAACCTGATTATTTTCTTGTTGTCCTTGATTACCTGGATTATTTGTATGATCAAGGCTTACCAGGGAGAAATGTTTAAACTGCCGGTTGTTGGTGACATTGCCGCAAAGCAAGGTCCATAATGTTGATTGAAAATACTTTTTATGTTATAATTTATTTACCTTAAGATTTGAGTTTTATTTTAGATGTATGTAATTTTTTAAAATCTTTGGGCACGTAGCTCAGTGGAAGAGCGCTTGACTCACATTCAAGAAGTCGTAGGTTCAATCCCTACCGTGCCCACCAGAAATAGCAAGGAATACTAATCAGCCCACCGAAAACCTGGTGGGTATTTTGCTAACTTTTTGGTTGAGACATCAACCTGGGGAATTTATTTTTTGCTCCCCCAGTACTTCTTCAAAAGATTCTGGAGTAGGCTGGATAAGTAAGGGTTGCACAACATCGGCCACGGCCTCCTGGGTCTTTAGCCCTGCTCCGGTAAGGAAAACTGCCGTAAGTTCATCCCTTTTAATCATTCCGGAAGCGACTAGTTTCTTTAGTCCGGCAATTACCACCCCGCCTACGGCCTCGGCAAAAATACCCTCCGTCTGGGCTAAAAGCTTCATTCCGGCCACGAGTTCCTCGTCAGTGACGGCACAAGCGCCCCCTCCTGATTGTCTGGCCACCCTTAAGGCATAATATCCGTCGGCCGGGTTTCCAATGGCAATTGATTTAGCAATGGTATTTGGCCTTACCGGATGCACATGTTGGGAGCCTACTTGAAAAGCATTAACGATGGGAGAACAGCCAGCGGCCTGGGCCAGGTACATATGGGTGTTAACCGAACCAATTAAACCCAGCAGGGAAAGTTCTTCTAAGCCTTTATATATACGGGTAAAAAGAAGTCCTGAAGCGGCAGGAGCCACTATACAATCAGGGGATCGCCAGCCCAATTGCTCCGCTACTTCAAACCCCAACGTTTTACTTCCCTCGGCGTAGTAAGGTCGAAGGTTAATATTAATAAAACCCCAGTGATATTTTTCGACAATTTTACCGCAAAGACGGTTGACCTGATCATAACTTCCTTCCACCGCCACCATGGTCGGGTTATAAACGGCTATCCCCACCAGCTTTTCCGGCTCCACATCAGAGGTCAGAAAAACATAAGCTTTAAGCCCGGCCTTGGCTGCGTGAGCAGCCACACTGGCCGCTAAATTACCGGTCGAGGCGCAGGCGAGGGTGGTAAAGCCAAACTCTTGGGCTTTGGTTACAGCCACCGAAACCGCCCGGTCTTTAAATGAATACGTGGGGTTTAGGCAATCATTTTTAAGGTAAAGCTGGGTTAATCCCAACTCCCGCCCCAGGTTAGCGGCTAAAGTCAAGGGAGTAAAGCCGGTACCAAGGTCAACTACCTCGTCATTTGCCGGCAATAAGTCCCGGTAACGCCAGATACTTGACGGCCCACTGGTAATTTTCTCTACGCTTACGTCTTTGGCCATTGATTTGTAATCATAGTTAACCTCCAGCGGACTAAAACAAAAATCACATAAATTTACGGGTCCAAGCGGATATTCTCGCCCGCACTTTCGGCAGCGCAAGGTCCTGGCATAAGACATAATTTTCACCACCTACAATTACTCAAGGGCCTGGCTTAAATCTTCAATTAAATCATCAGCATTTTCCAGGCCCACGGAGAGCCTGATTAGCTCGTCATTAATGCCTGCTTTTTTTCTATGTTTGGCCAGCATGGAAGCGTGGCTCATGGTGGCCGGTTGCTCGGCCAAAGAAGCAGCGCCGCCCAGTGATTCGGCTAAAGCAAAGATTTTAAGCCTGTTTAAGAAGTTATAAACGTGCTCTAGGCCGCCTTTTATTTCAAAGGATACTACTCCCCCAAACCCCTTCATTTGCCTTTGGGCAATTTCATGCCCGGGGTGGGAGATTAGCCCGGGGTAAAATACCCTTTTTACTTTGGGGTGTTCCTTAAGAAAGCTGGCCACGGCAAAAGCATTTTCTTCGTGCTGCCTCATCCTTACCGCTAGAGTCTCAATCCCCCGCAGCACCAGCCAACAATCAAAAGGGGCAGCGCAAGTACCCAGGGCATTTAAAAGAAACTGCATCCTTTGGGTTAACTCATCAGTAGTGGTTACCACTGCCCCTCCAACAACGTCGCAGTGTCCGTTAAGATATTTAGTCGTGGAGTGAACCACCAGGTCAATTCCGTATTCAATCGGCCTTAAGAAATATGGAGAAGCAAAGGTATTATCAATTACGGTCAGCAGTCTGTGTTTTTGGGCAATTTCCACCACCAGCTCCAGATCAACAATATTAAGCAGGGGATTGGAGGGCGTTTCCAACCAAAGCATTTTGGTATTTGGTTTTATTGCCTCCTCGATCCGCTCCCGGCTATCCAGGCTGAGGAAGGTAAACTCTAAGCCA
>JJNX02000116.1 GCA_000681355.2 Peptococcaceae bacterium SCADC1_2_3 | reverse complement strand
CCTTTAGCTTAAACTTTGCCGGGGCAAACAAAAACGCAAGCGTTAAAGCCCTGGGTCTTAACGAAGGAAAGGTAAACTACCTTACCGGCAATGACCCGGCCAAGTGGTACACCAACGTTCCCACCTATCAGGAAGTTGTCTACCAGAGCCTATGGCCGGGGATTGACCTTTCTTTTAAAGGTGAACAAGGCAACTTAAAGTACGAACTGGTGGTCAAACCAGGCGCCCGGCCGGAAACGATTAAACTGGCCTACCAAGGCATCGAAGGCCTGGAACTGGCGCCGGGCGGCGAACTGCTGATTAAAACCGCCGCCGGCAACTTGAAAGAAGCAAAACCTGATCTTTACCAGGAGATAGCCGGTGAAAAAGTAACCGTGGAAGGTTCATTTGCCCTGGCCGAAGGGGAAAAGACAGCTTACGGCTTTGCCGTTGCTGCTCACGACTCCCGCTACCCGCTGGTCATTGACCCGCTGCTCTACTCCACCTACCTGGGCGGAAGCGATCTTGGTTATGGCTATGGCATAACGGTAGACGGCTCGGGCAATGCCTATGTGACCGGGTGGACCGAGTCTACCAACTTTCCCACCACTAGCGGGGCGTTTGATCAAAGTCATAACGGCGGTGATGACGCCTTTGTAACCAAACTAAACGCCGCCGGCTCGGCCCTGGTCTACTCCACCTACCTGGGCGGAAGCGATTGGCATTTGGGCTCTGGCATAGCCGCTGACAGCTCAGACTGCGCCTATGTGACCGGATATACCAGTTCCACCGACTTTCCCACCACTAGCGGGGCGTTTGGTCAAACTCATAACGGCGATTACGACGCTTTTGTAACCAAACTTTACCCCGGCCCTGTCACTTTCGGCACAACCGTTGGCAACGGCCAGATAACCGTACCCGGCAACCCCGGCTTTGCTCAATTTGTCTTTGACGTGGTTTGCTGGACGGGTCAATCGGAGCCTAAAGGCATGCTTATTTACAAAGACCCAGCAGGAAAAGTTAACTTCCGTAGTGAAAAAATAACCGGTTTGGTCTTTGACTTTGCGAATCAAAAGGCTGTTTTCAAAGGTACGGCCAAAAGCCCGGCGGGAGCAATCCAGGCGGCTGCCTTTAAGGTGGAGGTGGAAGACCACAACGGGGCAGGAAATGATTTATTTAAAATCTGGCTGTACGATAAAAATAACGTGGTGATTTACCATGAAGAAGGCCCTTTGAAACTCGGCAACATCAGGCTCTTAGCGTCAGGATATTAACGCAGCGGAACTCAACGAAAACAACAGCATAACGGCAGGACAGATACCTTAAAATCTCATCATTAATCTATCCCCGGGGCAACTGCCCCGGGGATTTTTGTAAGTTGATAGCTGTAAGTTGATAGCTGATTACCGAAAATATTCAATGCCTGATCACAATTGCCTGGCGCAGTTCTTCTTCGGTAGTTATTTCAAATATCTTTTCAGCCAGCAGCTCAAGCTGTTCTATCCCCAAGCTGTTAATCCTTTCTTCAATGTCTTTAGATACTGCGCCAAAACGTTTTTTGATCTGTTTTAGCAAAATCGTGCGGGTGCCTTCCTGCCTTCCTTTTTCCACCAATCCAGGGTCGTAGAAAGTCTTAATCATGTTCTTCACCTCCTGATCGATTTTGTTGTAATCACCGTATTTACCGTATAGATATTCCATTATATTTACCAGGATGGCGTTCATTTCCCCGGCATCTTCAGAGGTTACTTTCCCTTCTTCTACAGCCTGCCCGATAATCCTGACGGTTTCTTCGGCTGTTTTTACCAGGCTCTGATAGGCTGCCTCATTCATTTTCCCTTCAGCCTTTAAGTGTTTGCGGATCTTAAAAACCTGAAGTGGGAGCAAAAGATCCATCTGCCTATCGTATAACTGCCTGGCGCTGTACAGCCAGTATTTAAAGGCTGGTACCCGGTAAAGCACTGGCGCCTGTTTGGGTATCTTTATTTTCAACTGCAGCATATCTGGTATCTTTTCGTTTTCTTCAATAAAGATCACCTGGGGGTCGGGGAATTCCATTTCTATGACCTTAGACAAATCAGATAAATTTAAGACTTCTTTGGCTTTTTCAAAGCCGTACCGGAACATTCTGATGACGATGTTTTTATCGTGGGTGGTTTGAAATTCTATATGGTATCGGTAAAAGCACGGCGGGAGTAAACATTTACGAACATATCGGCCATACTTTTAACCAGGTTGTCGTAGACAAACTCGGCGCTGCCGTACTCTACCCCGGCCGTTTCCTCGATGTTATCGTTGTACAAGGCATTCAAAAGGTTGAGCAAAGGTTTTTTGACAGGTGAAAAAGCCTTTTAATCAGTTCATCCATTTTTATAACGGTATTCATTGCATCGCTTGCCTGGAATTTATTTTAATTGTATTTTATCACGAAAAGGAAGAGAATTCCACATATAATTTTGATTGCAAATGAAACCATAATACCAAAGCAATTCCCATACATAAAAGCTGACTGCTGATAGCTGTTAGCTGTTAGCTGTTAGCTGTTAGCTGATAGCTGACTGTTGTCAAGATAATTACCCAAATGTACAGTCATATTAGCCAGTATGACTGTACTTTATTTTTTTGCGGATTGTATTAATAGACATTTTGCGACAAAAATAGATAAATTATCTGCTTTAAATGGTAAAGAGTAATAAATATTTATCAAATGACTGCCACAAAGACGATGATGATCAAAGCTTATT
Organism: Peptococcaceae bacterium SCADC1_2_3; assembly: GCA_000681355.2. Classification (GTDB taxonomy): domain Bacteria; phylum Bacillota; class Desulfotomaculia; order Desulfotomaculales; family Nap2-2B; genus SCADC1-2-3. Next base: position 2,248 of record JJNX02000116.1, on the reverse strand, counting down.
ACTTATTGGGGGGAATTGCATTGATTATTTTACGCATCCCGCGGTATAATAGACTAGGAAAAGTAAAGAATTCAAGGAAAGTGGGTATCAATATGGATATCGCGAGAATTTCATCGAAGGGGCAGGTAACCATCCCCATTGAAATCCGGAAAAAGCTCGGCTTAAAAGAGGGCGATAAGGTTATCTTTCTGGAGAAGGATAACAATGTCATCCTGATCAACTCGAACAGGTTTGCCTTTGAGGAACTGCAAAGGGAGATGGCCGGAGAAGTCGAAAAAGCCGGGATCAAAAATGAGCGGGATGTTGTTGATTTGGTCAAAGAGGTGAGACAGAAGATCTGGGAGGAACGATATGAGGGTAATGTTTGACACGAACATTCTGATTTCAGCCGTTATATCCTACGGCACGCGCCTTGCGGAGTTGACGCAAAAAATCGCGGACGATTTCAATATCGTGTTGAGCAGCCAGATCATCGAGGAATTGCAGATGGCCGTCGAAATGAAGTTCCCTCACAAAAAGTACGCGTTCGACAGGTTCATGAGCAAGCTAAGCTTCGAAATGGTGTTCACTCCTACGGAAATCTACCCCGACATATACCCGAAAATCAGGGATAAGAAGGATTACCCGATCTTAGCGTCAGCGATTCTTGCCGATGTTGATGTCTTTATTACCGGCGACAAGGACTTTTCGGCGGTTTACATTGAAAGACCCGAGGTGATGACCATTGCTGAATTTGCAAGCAAATACCTGTAACCCGAAAAAGTGAATTCCCAAAAAGCGCTGTACCCGGGCCTCATCAGTGTCAAGGACACGCGAGCGCCGCATATTTGACGGCATAGCGGTAGACGGCGCGGGCAGTGCCTATGTGACCGGAAGGACCTATTCTGCCGACTTCCCCACCACCGGCGGGGCGTTTGATGAAAGTCTTGACGGTGGTGTTGACGCCTTTGTGACCAAGCTTTACCCCGGCCCTGTCACTACGGAGCCCGACATTATCGTCACTCCCCTCCCCGTACCCTTTGGTGATGTCCTCGTTGGCTCTACCGCTGACCAGGTGGTTACCGTGAAGAACGAAGGGAATGCAGACTTAAACATCGGCTCGATTACCACACCAGGAGCGCCATTCAGCATTATATCGGACAACGTCTCCAACCAGACCCTGACCCCCGGGCAAGAAGCCACCCTGACCGTCAGGTTTGCCCCTGTCGCAGCCGGCCCGTTTAACTCCAGCTTTGATATTCCCTCCAACGACCCGGATGAAAACCCGGTAACGGTAAACTTAAGCGGCAACGGGATAGGAATAGGCTCCCTTTTCGGCACAACCGTTGGCAACGGCCAGATAACCGTACCCGGCAACCCCGGCTTTGCTCAATTTGTCTTTGACGTGGTTTGCTGGACGGGTCAATCGGAGCCTAAAGGCATGCTTATTTACAAAGACCCAGCAGGAAAAGTTAACTTCCGTAGTGAAAAAATAACCGGTTTGGTCTTTGACTTTGCGAATCAAAAGGCTGTTTTCAAAGGTACGGCCAAAAGCCCGGCGGGAGCAATCCAGGCGGCTGCTTTTAAGGTGGAGGTGGAAGACCACAACGGGGCAGGAAATGATTTATTTAAAATCTGGCTGTACGATAAAAATAACGTGGTGATTTACCATGAAGAAGGCCATTTGAAACTCGGCAACATCAGGCTCTTAGCGTCAGGATATTAACGCAGCGGAACTCAACGAAAACAACAGCATAACGGCAGGACAGATACCTTAAAATCTCATCATTAATCTATCCCCGGGGCAACTGCCCCGGGGATAGATTAAGCAAGAGTTATTTTAATGAGCATCTGCCGATGATTATATGATTCATCTTTAACTTAGGTGACATTTTCATAGAACACATCAGCCAAAAATTTTCTTGACAAGAATAGCTAATTTAGCTTATAATGCCCTAAAGTATTTAATTATGGAGATGTTTGATGAAACTACCTTTCTTACGTATTTCCGCCCTTTTAATTTTAAGCGTTGTTTTATCTGCTTTTCTTTATTTGCCTTCTCTAAAAGCTCAAGAACAGGCAACCGAGAAAACACTTCCTCCTTTAATCTGGCCGGGCGGACAATTAGTACGCTTTCAACCGGGGGTAAAATCCTTTGCTGAAAGCGCTAAGGCCGCTAAAGAAATTGCCCCGGGAGTAAAATACTATCCTTTAGCCGGCCGGAATTGGGATGATGAGCCGCTGCGCGGGTACGTGGTGGAAATTAACC
>JJNX02000115.1 GCA_000681355.2 Peptococcaceae bacterium SCADC1_2_3 | reverse complement strand
CTAGTTAGTTAGTAGGGGCGTTAAATTTAACGCCCCTACTAACTAATGTCCCTACAACGTATTCAAATAGTTTCAAAAGAGTTCCCCATGGGGAACGTTCGTTCCCTCCATAAAGCATGAAAAACCACCGGTTTACCGTCCGTTTTGCCCAAAGCATCAGAGCGAGGACAAGAGGACGACAAGTCAGGACCAATTTTTAAAGGAGTGACGTATGTTTTTAAAACTATTATCAGAAAAGGAATGGACCGTATCTGAAGACAATATTGATGAGCAAAAAATCAGGTTTCAAGAGACGCTATTTACTTTGGGAAATGGTTACCTTGGATCAAAAGGTATTCTGGAAGAAGGGAGTAAGCAAAGGTATGCTGGCACTTATATAGCGGGCATATATAACCGTAAAGAAGGACAGTCTTCTGAACTGGTTAATGCTCCAAACCCTATTGGCGTGGAAATAAATGTGGACGGTAAAAGGTTGTCCCCGGATAATATGGTAGTTATTGAACATCGTCGTATTTTAGACCTCAAAAAAGCAGCTTTGTTCCGGCAGACTGTTTTTGAAGACCCGGATACAGGCAAAAGATACGAATACGAATCTATGCGCTTCTTTAGTCTTAAAGATGTACACACAGGAGCTGTGACCTTTTCCTTTAGGCCGTTGGATGGAAATGTGCGGGTAGTTTTTAAACACATTATTGACGGAACAATTAAAAACGAGGTGCAGGCCATAGGAAATCCCGTAAAACATTATGCGGTTACCTATACCACCGCATCCAAGACTAAAGATAAAGATGAGGTAATGTATTTAGAAGCAAAAACAATTGAAAGCGGAATATCTTTAGGCTTTGCTGCGGCTGGCGATGTAAAAGGAGCGGGGCTGGGAACAGGGATAAAATGGGAGTATCAACTGGATGAGGAATTTATAGGGCGAGAATGCTCTTTTATAGCCAAAAAGAAAAAGAGGTATACATTTGAGGTTTACATTTCAATATATACCTCACGGGAACAAAGACAAGGATTAAAAAAAGCATGTCTTAACGGGGCAAGAACCGCAAAAAGATTAGGAATTACCCGATTGTTTAAAGCGCATGTAAAAGCCTGGGACAAAAGGTGGCAATATTCTGACGTTAAAATAGAGGAAGAAGATTCTCTACAAAATATACTTCGTTTTAATTTATACCACTTGCTGATAGCTGCTCCTCCCAAGGACATAGATGCAAGTATTGCCGCTAAAACTCTCTCCGGGGAATGGTATAAAGGCCATGTTTTCTGGGATACAGAAATTTTTGTCCTCCCCTTCTTTATTTTTACCCAGCCAGAAATAGCCAAATATCTTCTCTTATATAGATACCGCCGCTTAAAACAAGCCAAAGAAAAGGCAAAAGACCAGGGTTATAAGGGGGCCTTATGGCCATGGGAATCCGCGGCTAGCGGCCGGGACGAAACACCGCAAACGTGGGTTAATTTTGATGGTACGGTAATTCCAATATACACTTCCAAAAAAGAGCATCACATTGCCGGTGACGTAATTTATGGAGTTTCTCTTTACTACCAGACAACTTCCGATGAAGATTTTATGTTTAAATATGGTGCGGAAATGATCTTTGAAACCGCAAGATTTTGGGCCTCCCGGGTAACTTATAACTCGAAAAAGGATTGCTACGAAATTAAAGACGTTATTGGTCCAAATGAATTTCAGGAATGCGTCGACAATAATTCCTATACCAACGCCCTGGCTAGGTGGACCTTAAAATATGCGGCTGAGCTTTATAATCACTTTCAAAATAACCATCCCCGTAAACTTAAAGTTATAACCAAAAAAATAGAGTTAAAACGTGAAGATATTATTGCCTGGAATGAAATAGCAGATAAGATGGTATTTCTTATTTTTGCTAATGGTTTAATTGAAGAATTTGAAGGTTATTTCCAAAAAAGAGATGTTACTATAAAGGAATGGGATAATAATGATATGCCCGTTTGGCCTGGCGAGGTTAGTTTAGCGGAAGCAAAAGATACCCAGTTGGTCAAGCAGGCAGATGTAATTTTACTTTTGCAACTGTTTTCAGGTGAGTTTTCAACTAACGTGAAAGAAATAAATTATAAATATTATGCCCCAAGGACTACGCATAAATCAAGCTTAAGCCTTTCAAGTTACGCTGTAGTTGCCTTTGAGTTGGGTGAGGCAGAAAGGGCGGATAAATATTTCAGGCAGGTTATGAAAACAGATTTTAGTAATGTGTACGGCAATACAGATCTTGGCATACACGCAGCAGCCTTGGGAGGGGTCTGGCAAATTATAGGGTATGGTTTTGCCGGGATAAAAATTAAGGATGGTATGCTTAAAGTGAGGCCGGTCCTGCCTGACAAATGGAAGAGGCTTAATTTTCGGTTATGGTTTAAGCAAGCGCTTATTGAGTTTGATATTTCAAAGAACGCAACGGAAGCCTTTATTGTTACGGATAAAATTAAAAAAAGAAAGAAAGTAGAGTTAGAAATTTATGACCAAAGGTATACGTTATATCCAGGAGAAAGAATAAAGGCAGAAGAAAGGTGATTTTTATTGGTAACCAGGTTAGGTTTTATTTGGGATATTGATGGTGTAGTGGTAGACAGTCCTCACGAGGATGCCTGGCGGATTACCGCCCAAAAAGCACCTTGGCGGGTGAATGAGCTAAGTTCAGATTTTTACGTTACATATATGGCTTCAAAGCCCAGATATGAGGGAGGAAATAATATCCTGCAGCTAAAAGGGGTTTATGAACGCCTTGGGGCCACAACACAACAGCAAAAAGATATTCTATTAGAAAAATATTGTAATGAAAAAAACGCTCTTATAAAAGACCTCATCAAAGCCGGGAAGTTTAAATTATTTGCTGATGCAGTTACTTTTTTAATTGAAGCTAAAAACAGGGGGGTTAAGCAAGCAGCAGCCTCGGCTTCCAAGAACGCCAGGGATATGTTGCTTAGCATTTCAAAGGCACGTTTAACTAAAGAAATCGGGGACATATTTGGCGCTTTAGGTACAAAAAATACCCTTTATTCTTTATTTGATATTGACGTATGTGGGATTGACCTTGGAGGAAAAGAGGACATTTTAAAATATGCGGCTACAAAATTAAAAGAACTGACAAATGGAATGACAACCCATTTTGTAGTGTTTGAAGACGCGCCTTCAGGGATAAAAGCAGCTAAGTCATTAGGTTACCTGGCGGTTGGGGTATGGCGGTTCGGGGACGAGAAGGCCTTACGCCAGGCTGGAGCAGACCTTGTCACCAGAGATTTGAGAACGGTAAAAATTGAAGAGTTGTTGTCTAGAAAAAAATAAAAATTCTTGTTGTTTTGCAGGAAAATGACATAAATAATTGAATAAGTAAATAATTGAATAAGTAAATTTTACCTTTAAGAAGGAAGACCAATGCATTTAATTGTATGTTTGCGCCCCTCAAAAGAAATTTTACGGCTTCCCATGCACTATAACCGGCTAATCCAGGCAGCCATATATACCAACCTTGGTTCTGACCTGGCCGAATTTTTACACGGCCGCGGCTTTACCGCCGGCCGGCGCAGTTTCAAGTTATTTACTTTCTCCCGAATGATGGGAGAATACCGCCTGGATAAGGCAAAAAACGAAATCATTTTTTTTAAGGAATTAAAGCTGGTGGTTTCTTCTCCTTTATTACAATTTTGTACCTCTTTGCTTAATCACTTGCTAACCAGCGGCGTCATTTATTTAGGAGAAGAAATTGCTGAAATAACGGGCATTAATGTGGAAACCCCGAAAGTTGTAACTGAAGAGGCAGAAATTCGCATGCTTTCTCCGGTAGTTGTATACAGCACCTTTTTAAAACCGGAAGGGGGTAAATATACCTGCTATTTTCAGCCTGGCGAGGGCGAATTTACCCGCCTTATAGAAAGCAACCTGCGCAAAAAATATGAAGCATTTTACCAACGTACGCCCCCGGCAGGGGAAGTAAAAATAAGAGCTATCGGCCGCCCCAAATTTAACCTGGTTATGTATAAGGATACACCAATTAAAGGTTATACCTGTCGTTTAAAACTAACCGGCCCCCCGGATTTACTGCAAATGGGTGTGGACGCAGGCCTGGGCAGTAAGGGAAGTCAGGGTTTTGGGTGTGTGGAGATGGTAAGGAAGATAATCTAACCACTTAATCCCCTCATTAACCTAATTCCCCCTACTTCTTTATGGAAATCAAACTGATTCTTGACAAATACCTGGCTACTTGTGATAATAATAATGTTAGCGCTAATTACACAGATTAATTAAAATCCTTTTCGGAAAGGGTGTTGGAATGATGGAAAAAATAATCGGGGCATTTGAAGCTCGACGTCAGTTTGGTAAAATATTGCAGGAGGTTGTTGCCAAAGGAAGTCAGTTTGTGGTGGAACGTCATGGCGAACCGGTGGCAGTTGTTGTACCCGTTGAGGTTTACAATCAGTGGAAGAAGGCCCGTAGTGAATTTTTTGATAGGTTACGCGCCGTTTCTGAACGGGCAAACTTAACTCTATAAGAGGCTGATAGGCTAGCAAACAAAGCGGTGGGAGAGGCTCGTGCCCACAATTCAGGCTTATGAGGATCGTCATTGATACCAATGTAATTGTCAGCCGCTTCTTGTCGTCAAAAGGCACACCGGCACAAATCTTTGAAAAATGGCGGGTTGAAGCGTTTGAGCTTCTTGTATCCGAACCTGTTTTATCTGAATACCAAAAGGCCTTGAGCTGCAAGCATGTCCGGGCTTGTCATAAAATGACCAATGAAGAGATTGCTGAAACAATCAGAGATTTTAGGAAGTTTGCTATTCTTGTTAATCCAGGGGAAAAGCTTGAAGTAATTAAGGAAGACTCCGACGATAATAAGTTTCTTGAGGTAGCTGAAGCTGGTGGAGCCGGGTATATTGTTAGTGGTGATGAACACCTATTAATGATCCCACTGCAAAAACCCTTTAAAATAACCGAAAGAGCTCCATAAAAAGCAGGAAAAACAAGGGTGAATATCGAATATAACATTAATATAAAGAGATTTTGCTGCTTTTGTCTAATCCAAAAC
>JJNX02000114.1 GCA_000681355.2 Peptococcaceae bacterium SCADC1_2_3 | reverse complement strand
TCGATGAATTGGTTGACAGTATTTCAATCGATCTAAAGTCAAAACTGTCAAGCGAAGAACTTTTCGGCTTGTTTGGATTAATCCCTCCGGAACGCTCGAAATTATCAAAACGGAAATCGGAATTCAAAGGAAACTATGCGGAAATGAGTGGCGTGAAATTTGAGGAACATGTGAAAAAGCTCTTGGAACAAAAGAAATGGAAAGTGGAAACCACGCCTTTGACGCGCGATGGGGGGATTGACCTCATAGCCCGACGGGATGACGATATTGGCGTAGAGACAACCCTTTACATTCAATGTAAAAATCATGCAACTCCCGTAGGTGTTGACGCAATAAGAGCCTTAAATGGAGCAATGTCGAAAGATGCCACTGGCACAAGAGGAGTCGTAGTTTGTCCGAACGGCTTTTCAACTGACGCAATAAATTTTGCTAAAGACCGGGGTATTGCACTTTGGGACCGTCATCATCTTTTCGAATTATTCCGATGATTCACTGACTGCTATGTTTGCTTCGAAAGTTGCCTTGTATTTTCAGCTAAAATAAGGAAAAATACCCCCAGGGATATGGATTCCGGGGAATGTCGATACTATCAGGAAAGACCTACGGTAGTACATCCCGACTTCATCTTTTCAAATGTTAGATCCCTTGAGAATCAAGGAAAGGTTATTTTTACTTTAGTCTACAAGTTTTAATCACTATAATATCAAGCATTAAAGTAGTTTTTATAAAAATACCATGAAAAAACAAAGCATGCAATACGTTAGTCTATAAATTTTTGTTTAAAATCTTATAATCCTTGAAAACTAAGGTTTTTTCTGCATTTATGTCATGAATGAGCAGATGGACATGATTACTCATTAAGCAATATCCATACAACTCAAACCTGTCAATCTTCACCCGGTCAAGATTTCCCAGAAAACGCTGATAGTCATCTTGGTCGCAGAATATGTCCTGCCGGTTGATTCCTCTTGTCACAAAGTGGTAAGCTCCGCTAGGAAGCAAAAAGAATGTCCCTGTTGCTTCCATGATGGGCCGTGTACTCAAGGCTGTCGACATTGACGAGGATCCTCTCCTGGTCATTATTTACTTTATGGGCGAGGGAATCGATCCTAACGTCAACAGAAAACGTTTGTTGTCACCTTGGGTAAGAGCGGCCAATTCCCAGGCATTAAATGGTACTAAGTAACATATTTGGTAAACCGCTCAAGCATGAAAGTACCCTAATTTCCCTCAGACACTTTTTATGACAAATATTATAATTATATATCATAGGCATCCATCGAAACATGCAGTCATCGTGTCACACTTAAACTTTAAACCATCTAAGATTAACCGCATTATCACTTAATCCATCTTTAGATGGTAGAAGCCTATTAACAACTTCTATAAACTTTGTTTTTACTTGATCAAGTTTTTCCTTGGGTCCAAAAATATAAAATGAAACGTCATTATACAAATCACTAAATTTTTTTTGAGGAAGAAGCGTTTCTATTCTTTCGTCATGGTCATCAATGTGTACTCTGAAAAGGCTTTCTGGATTAAGAAAATAAAACTTATTTGACCTTGGGACGATAAAAACATCGCCATGAGCCAAATTACATTCATTTATTAAAATTTTCACTATATAACGCCTATAGGCATAATCTTTTCTACACAGCGAATCAATTAATTTTTCCCGCACGGTAACATCCTGAATATTATTCTCTAAAAATTGTTTGTGCTCGTAAATTGTTTTCCAAAGTGGCTTTAGAAATTTGCGTTCAAATAATTGAGGAAATATTTTTTTAGTGTAATTACTAATATTTCCTTTATTGTTCAAAATATAAGGCAGTGGCTCCTTCAACTTATTCTTCAAATTTGAATCTGAAACCAGCCCATTGCAAATAGCATTACATGAAAAAAAATCGTTAGGGTCCATTTTATCGACAAATTTGCTTTTATTTTCATAGTTGGCAATCAAATGTTTAATATAGAATTCAACGATAAAGTCCGTATAAACTGAAATATGATGATTATAAACCCATAAATATAAAGAATCTCGCGAGTCAATTATACTTTGGATTACAGGTAAAGACCTGTGGTGAAAAGTTATTTCCTTTGTTATAGGATTAATATAAATATTTCTAAACAATCTTGTAGTATCAATTAAAGGAACATTTACTCCTGTCATATAAGCATCTCTCATCAAATAATCTAATTTATCTGTATCAATTGTGTTTGAGTTTAGTAAGCCAATAATTATATTTTCCAGCCATTTATGGGAACTCTTATATTGATTGCCCAAGATACACCTGCAAATAAGTTCAAAATCCACCGAAGAACCTGTATTGTTTAACTTAGATAAAATTTCTACATATTTTTTAAGAATTATATAACATGACATAAGTTCATGCGGTGTTCCCTCAGAAAATACATCATCTGAGAATGGCTCTTGCATTTTTTGAGCCCTAATTGTTTCGCTAATTTCCTTTTTTATTTCCTCTTCGCGGTAATACCTCTCTCCCAAGTGTGAAAAGGGAGCATGTCCTACATCATGTAATAAAGATGCAAAGGTAAGATGCCAATATAAACGGTCATACATGTCCTTATCAATATTATATTTTTCTTCAAGCAACGGCTTTAAAGAATTAAGCGCCTTTCTTGATAAATACATTACACCCAAAGAATGCTCAAATCTATTATGCGTTGCAGAAGGAAAAACATGTTGAGCAGTAAGTTGACAAATATCTTTTAATCTCTGATAATGCAAAGTATTAATTATTTCCTCTATTGAATCATCTATTTCAACATAACCATGTATCAAGTCACGAATTATTTTTCTCATTAACCATTTCCTTCCTTCAGTTCAGCAAATGAAAAGTTGGGCTTTTGGTTTACGGATTATGGCGGTTACATAACTACACACCCGACTTCTGGCACAGCGTCTGAATACTCGCTATCCATAAGGTGAAGCTGTTTTCTGATTGTCGCCCGCATCAAGAGAGCCGGATTCAAACAATATTCTGTAAACTCGCCGACCTCCAGATCATCTATCGAAAGAGCGTGGGGGAATAACAATTTTAAAAACCCGGTAGTCAACCTTTTAATTGCTTCAGTATCCCTGGTATCTGCTCCTTTGGGAACGTCAAGCAACTCATCAACCACGGCGCGATAGCGAATTTCGTTTCGTAAAGCATGCAATATTTCAGAAAAATATTCAACGTTTAGGCCCCACCCTTCCGCCTTCATATTTTCTCTCATCCGCGGGATTTTCCAGCCTTTAATAAAACCATGAAAACGGTCGATGAGAGCCGACTCTTGAAATACTACCGGCAACTCCCGGAACATATTGGTGCTTTCGTTCATCTTCTCCTCGCTAATATTACCAAGTAAAACAAAGCCGGCTGTACCCACCCCCCGGTAATCTCCTACCCGATACTCCCCACTCTCCAGATATCCCTTAAGCGCGCCGCGCACTTCTTCTTCGTCAGGAAAACTAATGCTCTGGATTTCATCGAGGGCAACATAATCGTAGCGACTGACCAGTCCGGTGCTGCGCCGGCTGAGGTCATAAAACAGACGCGCCCTGCTGATGCTCCCGCCGCTGACCAGCCAGCCGTATTTGCTGAGCTGAGAAAAAAGATAAGATTTTCCCGTTCCCTTCGGAGCCAGTTCAATAATATTTACCCTTTTCTCCACAAAAGGCAACAACCGGCTAAGCATGGTCAGTTTTTCTTCCCTGCTTAAAAAACCAACCGGATTATAGTCCACCGCCATTAAAAGGATGTCAATCCATTCCTCAAGGGAGAACTCTTTTCTTGCTTCTTGATAAAACTCCAGATCTACCCGGTAGGGGCGAAACGGATTAAAATCAACCATAAACACCCGGCCTTCTTCCTGCCGCCCAAGGATTTTTTCCATCCGCCACTCCAACTCCACAATCCCCCAGGTTTCCGAAGACGAAAGCAATTCCTCTTTTTTTTCGCGCAAGACACGATCGGTAATCATTGCTTCGTATTTTCGCCCCGGAAAACCCAGATCGGGCAGGCTAAAAAGACCTTCTCCGGTTTTAACATCCATTTCCACCCTCAATTTTACCAAAAACCGGACTTTGTTTCCTTGCTTACTCATCTCGTTTTTCATTAGTTCCCACTTATCGCGACGGGGGATATATTGTTTTACATATTCCTTAACCTCATCTATGTCAATCCTTCCTTTGTCATCGGCAAAACGCATCACCAGCCAGTCCCGCAGGTAGGAAGGAATCCCCAGTGACGAAAAAAATTTATTTTGCTGGGCGCTTTTATAAACGAGCATATCTGTAAAAATGCTTTTTAGCCTGGAGATTTTTTGATTGATTACTTCTGCCATTGTTATCCCACCTCACAATCCCAGGTCTTCTTCTACCAGTCCTCTGATCATTTCAAACTTTATTTCGCCTAATAAACCGCCTTCGTATTCCAACCTTCCCAGATACCTTCCAGCTTTCAAATTCCTTATTCTGAACACCGATTTTTGACCGCTTTCCAGTGTACCAGGATAGACCTGACCGGCAACCCGCAGGGAAATCTTTTCGACCGGAGAGGTCAATTCCACCACCAGAATCCCCTCTCCTTTGACATTAAGTTTAATCAACGGCGTAAAGACAACAACTTCCGGTCTGGCTTTCAATTCCTCTTCCCTAATTTTCCAGAGCCTGATCACCGGCACCAGGCATTCCTCCAAAGTAGCGCCACCGTGAACCTCTCCGATAGACCAATTTCCACCTTCAAACTTTTCATGTACCGCTAAAAAAATTTTCTCCCCGTCAATAACCCACCCTGGCGAGTAGATAGTTTCTTCAGTATAGCTTTCCTTCAACTCTGCATAACGACCCCACTTATGTACTTGTGCCCCTTCCGGCGGCGAAGACTTCCCGCCGGCAAAGGCAAACCTAGTCAGGCCATGGTCGGAAGTAACAATTAATTCGCTTCTTTCTTTTAGTAATTGGACCAGCTTCTCAACATCCTCACTAATCACCTTGATTTCCTCCACCAAAGAAGCGGGATACTGATAATTATATTTATGAGCCAGTTCATCCAGCCGCCGGTCCACCTCCTCTTCTTTCTGCCAGCCCTTATTGTACTCTGTGGTGGTGGGTAAATTAGTCCTTGCCACGGTAACTTCCAGCTTTATTTCTTCATGACGACTGAGCAACCCTT
>JJNX02000113.1 GCA_000681355.2 Peptococcaceae bacterium SCADC1_2_3 | reverse complement strand
AAGCCTGTCAAGTATTAGTTTTGCTGGTATATTATTTTAGTTTATACACATCAAGGGTGCTGAAAGTATGCTAAAACACTGGCTTTGTTGCCATTTTATAGCGTTGGCTTAGTAAAGTCACGCTAGAAAAGTACGTCTTGACACTTTCTTTAGTAAAATGTGAATTCCAGCCCTGGCCGCGCCTACCCATAAAGCAACCTTTGTGGTCGGCCAATCCAGCTATGCCGTAGATGGTCAAACCATGCAGATGGACGCGCAAACCTTTATCGAAAACAACCGAACCTACGTACCTGTTCGTTACCTAGCCTTGGCCCTGGGTGTGGCTGAAAAGGATATAATCTGGCAGTCACCTAATGTAACCCTAAAGCTTGCAGATACCGAACTAAAACTTGCCGAAGGAAGCAAAACTCTTTACAAGAACGGCCAACAAATCCAAATGGACGTGGTTGTGCTAAACCGAAAAGGACGTACCTACCTACCGGCCAGGTGGGTGGCTGAGGCGTTTGGATACCAGGTAAAATGGCAGCCTGAAACCCAGACCGTATTGATAGGCCCGCCTGAAAAACCTGAAGAAATCCAGAACGCGCCTTTTCCTGTTCAGTTAATCAAGTTGGAAATGGAAGTGGGCAGTCGAAAAGCGATAGGTACACCATCCATAACGGCAGCAATGGAAAATCCGAATACTGCAGATCAAGCAAAGAAAATCAGACAAAAATATGAGGATATAGCGTATAAAGAAATCTTGAAAATGAAGGAGGAGAATCCGGACTGGCAGCCCAGCGATCAATTGGTTAAAGAAATGATAGAAGAAAAAATTCGGTTAAATTAAGGTGGCTAACTTTGTCAAGACATTTTTTCGCCTTTATATAAGGTGATTTTTTTCCCTCCAATCTAATTGTTTTAATCCCACAATATCCTATTAATAGAACACATTAACTGGAAATTATCGCTTTAGATTTTGTCTTTATCCCGCTTGTTTATTTTAACCTCCCAGGAGGGAGTGTCAAGGGTCTGCAAGTGAGAAATTGCAGAGGGGGGAGTCCTTGCCCTTAACTGTTGAATAGGGAAATATAAGTATTACGAAAGCAGGGTTACTTAAAATCATTAAGCGTGTAATTCCCATAATAAACCTCAAGCTACGTGTCAGATTTTTCAAGGCCTGATGTGGCCTGTATGTAGGTTGTTTAGGCTATAGGCTGTAGGCTGTTAGTCGCGCATAATTTCCTCCTACAGCCTAACTGCCTACAGGCTATCCACCTGAAAACTTTAAATAAGGCTTATTTTTTGTCTGAATTTCTTTGGCCATTATACCGCATTTGGTAAACTTAATTGTAACGGGGCTATTTTCCTGGTGGGCTTCCAGATGGGATCCGCAGGGAAAGCCCCTTCCCGCGTTTATAGCCGATTTTGTTCTTTTTGCTTTGCGGCACAAAAACAAAAGACTCAGCGGTGAAAAAGTGTATTTTTCATCTAGAAAAAAACCTTTGAAAGTAGAATGTTGGGAACTGGAGAATTAAACCACTCCAACCGGCTCCAATTCCGGCCATTTTTTCGGGTTATCCAACCCTGTCTCTTTTAGAAAATCTAATAGTTCCATTTTTTCTGCATACTCTAGGAACTTGTTTTTATCAAATCTGTCGAGCCAGAGCTCTTGCAGCCGGGGAGTGGTTTTTCTTATTTTAAGCAGATAATAAAAATAATCAAGCAGCGCTTTTTCCGGTTCTGCTACCCAGATCATCTTTTCCGTATAGTTATAGTAACCAAAAATTAATCTTTCAGGAAACCTGGTAAACCGGTACCAGCCATATTCATTGGTGCACTCAAAACTTTTTCCGGCCCAACGTATGCTGGTAATCAGATAAGGTTTTTGTTCTATAATTCCGTGCATCCAAAGCGCTGTTTGTAGTGAAATGTATGAATCTACGGCAATAACCTGATGAAGGCAAAAAGAATTCTCCGGCGGATAAAATGGATTCCAGTACACTCCCCTGCTTAGCTTTGGAATAACTTCCGCACCGCTTAGCCGTTTCAGCGTTTGTGCCGCCGCTTCCAGGGAAACGTTGAACTCACAAGCGATATCTGCTGTTTTTATGGGCCGGATTCCTGATTTTTTGAGATATTTCAAGACATTCAAAGCGTTCATTTAATCTCACCAGTATTTCTTTGTAATTGAAAATTTTTATTTCTTCTTGGGAAAGGTAGGGAAAAAGCTCTTCCTGAACAAAATCCTCCGGAATTTGTGATAATTTTTCTATTAATTTATTTCTATCTGTTTCGTCAGAAATCGTTAATTGTTCTCCGGTTTGAAATGAAAAATCTATAATGTATAATAAATCATAAGCATCTCTCGGAGCTGTTCTGGAGGGAGAAAGCGCTGCTTCTATTTTCTGCGCAAACATATCTTTTAAAGAAAGGTGGAAAACCGGCACCGTATAGGGAATTCCCCAAGAATGAAAACTTACGGTTGTTGTTTTGAAATTTTGTGGAGACACTTTGCCGCGTCGGGAAAATTCTAACTTAAGAGAAATTTCATTGGGGAGAACCAACTTCCATCTTTGTGTAGTATCGGTTTGTTTTGGAGCCGTTGAAATAATTTTTAATTCTGTTAGCAATTTTTCTATTTTCTCTTGAAGTCGGTATTTCGGAAAATCAGGGTCGAGCTCGTAATCCAAATCTTCGCTTCTCCGTGAAGAGTTAAAAACAAACCTTAATGCTCCTCCGCCTTTGAGAGCCGCTGATTTTTTAAGAGATGACGCTATTTTTACCACAAGTAATGCTTGTTCTTTATCATTGTTATTCAGACTTATCACCTATAGTTAATAATACATCAATTTGACATATATGTCAAGTAACATAGTCAACTATCTTTTTTAGTGTTGGCATTGTTAATTTAGCATATCTTGCAAGCCATCGTTCCACTTTAACATCAAAAGAATGACAGAATATTTGAGCATCTCCTTGCTTTTGCTGTAGCATTTCGATTTTCTTCGCATCCTTGCAAGAAAGTGACGAAACAAACTATTGTAACCCTCTACGGTAAATGTCTCCGTCTTGGATTGGACATGCAGCTCTTTAGGAATAAAATTTTCGTAAGGCTTCCAATGGTCGGTTGCTATTTTTCCGATCTCGGTATCCTTGATGGCATCCCACAGCTGCTTTCCGGTTGCTGTCCCGCGATCGCCCAATACGCAGTTGATGAACAGCTTCTGGAATGACAACGGAATCCCAAAGCTCTTCCAACAACCATAGGTATCCAATTCGGGCCAAGGCAATTAAAACGGTAGCGTCACTTACTGCCGCCACGTCCCAGCCTCCTTATGGCCTCCATGTCGTTTGCCAGGTCCTCTTCGTTATAGTCAAGGTAAACACCGAAATCACCAAGTAACTCCAAAAACGAAGAGTAATCCATTCCTGAAAGTTCAACTGCCTTGCCCAGGGATATTTTTCTTTCCGCGTAAAGGGAAACAGCCAGCCTTTTCATGATTTCTTTGGAAAGATTACGCCGGATGCCTAAAATATCTTGGATATCATCAGGTATTTTCAAGATAACTTCTCTCATTTCATTACCTCCTGATAATATTATACCCGAGATTTGTAAAAACTGAAGTTAGTTTTGTAGCCTGTTCGTTTCTTGATAAAATCAACCCTTGCAGTACAATTACTCATAAGGGAAGTAACGATACCTATGTCACCTTTTTGTGTTTTTATCAGGTCGTACCGTTCAATTACTTTATGGCGTTCGGGCCAGGGTTTGTTATATTTCCACTGCTTAATTCGCTGGTTCTTTATTAGTACCGGACCACTTTTTGCAAGCAGCACAGCCCGGTTAACCGTAAATACTTCATTTAACTGCTTCTTGCCTGGTAATAGGTCATAGTTGTAATTGTTTTCTGCTTTTAGTTTTTTGTAATATTTGTTTCGAATGTGGTGACGATAGCTTCTGTTTTTCCGGTTGGTTTCCTGGTCGTGTTCATTAACTTCCATCCGGTTTTTGTCTACATGAGGTTGGCGGTTTGCCTGGCCCCGGTAGGCGGCCACGCCTGGGTTGGCGTCAAATAGTTTTCTACCACCGTGTCGGGCATGAAGTTTTATTTGCCACTCAATACCTGGTATGGTATGTTTCTTGCTTGGGTTTGTTCCAATGGCTATGGTATAATTGGCGTGGGTTTTGGGTAAACCTAACAATTCTCATGTCTGCTGTGTTTCATAGCCATATTTTATAGTGAGTGATATACCAAGATCACTGAGGTCTCTTTCTAATAAGTATCGTCCGTGCATACACCTACCGGCGGATCGTTGAGAGAGATAGTTTTCAGTATTAAACCATATCGCAGCAAAGCTGCAAACAAATTTAAGTAGCCGTCCCTCGATTAAAATCGGAGACTTGCTCTTCTTAAGGCAGATAAGTATAAACTAAGTTATACTATCCAGTGTCTTTAGACGTATGAACCAAGCGAGGTAACGGCTACAATGAAAATTATAGACAAGTTTCAGGATAAAATCAAGGGAATTTTAAGCGGTTACGACAGAATGATCATCAAAGGCCTTCTTCGCCAGTTTTTTAGTCCCTCGGGTAAGATGCTCTTGTCTCACGCCAGGAAAACGTTTTGTTGAAGGACTTTGGAGAGTACGCAAAAAGAATTACTGGGACAATCAAAGAGCATGTGGAAAAACTGGCAGCAGAAAGAGAAAGGCCGTTAATGTATCTGAACTCCCCTAAAATCTCTAAATAATTTACAGCACGGGATATTTTAAAAAAAGATCCCGTTGAGGAAGGATTAATCTGTGTTTTATCGACGGTAGAGCTATGCAAATCAGTTGATGTCAGGAAGAATCAGCAGACTTAAGAAGCTTGAACTTCAAAATAACTGGAGGAAATGCCTTTATTACTACCGAGAATCTGCGTGAGCCTTTAGAAAACAGGCTTAACCCATTGATATATAAGGAACACGAGGAATTCAACTTTTCACCCAAAAGGCCTGCCTGTCGGCAGACAGGTGAAGCAAATATATACAAAAAGTGCCCTTAAAGTGGTATAATTAGTGGTGTTGAGCCTAAAGACAGGCTGGAAGCCTGCCCTACAACCCAAAGAAAAGGAGCACTTAATGGCATGATTAATAAAATTGAATTTACAGCAAAAAACCTTACATCAAATGCGGGAGTTTTGCTACTCCTTAATTATACAGAGGAACAAA
>JJNX02000112.1 GCA_000681355.2 Peptococcaceae bacterium SCADC1_2_3 | reverse complement strand
GAATATTTCAAGATTTTCTCAAGGGGGAGGGTATAAGGGAATACCTTCTCAAGGGGGAGGGTATAAGGGAATACCTTCTCAAGGGGGAGGGTATAAGGGAATACCTTCTCAAGGGGGAGGGTATAAGAGGGGGTAGTGTAATTTCCCCCCTCCCCTGGTGGGAGGGGGTGAGGGGGAGGGGGAAGAAAAAAAGGAGGTTAGATTTTAAAGTGTCCATAACTTTAAATAACCCTTACCAGCAATACCAACAAAACGCCATCTTAACTGCCCCGGCCGAAAAACAGGTGCTTATGCTTTACGACGGAACTTTAAGGTTTTTACAAAAAGCCCTTGACTGCTTGGAAAAAAAGGACTTTTCTGAAACCCACGAGGCATTGGTGCGGGTGCAGGACATTATTATTTACTTAAGGAGTATCCTGGACAAAAAGTACGAAGTGGCTCACTCTCTTGAAAGCATATACAATTATCTTGAAGAGCAACTAGTAATGGCCAATCTAAAAAAGGACGGACAGATTATGAAGGAAGTATTTGACTTGTGCACCCACCTGCACCAAATCTGGCAGGAGGGCATGAATAACCGTCATGAATGAAGAAAAAAAAGAATGGCTGGAAAACTTTTTAGACCTCACCAAAAAAATAAATTCCTGCCTGGCGCAGGAAGAAGCGGAAGTTCATCTTTCTGAATTAAGGAAATTAATCAGCGTCCGGCAACAGGCTATTAATGCTTTTCCGGAGAAAACAAACGATTCCCCGGGCGTCGCTCCGGAACAGGAAATTCATGAACAAGAAATTGAATTATGGGAAGAAATTAAGTTTCTGGAGGCCGAAAACCAGGAGAAGCTAAAGGCCCACCTGTCCAGGCTAAGGGAGGAGATAACTAACATTTCCAGCTATAAAAACATCTACAAAAGCTATTATTCGCCGGTTGAAACAAAAAGCCTGTTTTTAGATCGCTACGATTGAAATTCATGCCACAGTTAAAAACCATCTACAATCTGCAGTTTTCCCATAAAAGTATTTTTAAAGTTAAAGCAGGCGCAGGATAAAGACCTACCCCAGCACTTTATAAGTACTTATCCAAAAAGACGCCAATCATTTCTTTTAGTCTTTTTTCCATTTCTAGAATTTCTTCCGGAGGAATTTTTTTAATAATTTCGTTATCTTCCTTATTGTAAACCAACACCTGCAAAATTCCTATTTCCTGGTGCAGTTTAAAGCCTATTTTTTTCTCATAAATACCCAAAAGAAGGTTAATTTTTTTAAGCGTCTTGTTTAGCTGCTTTAACTTTAATCCTTCTTCGAAAGATTCTTCTTGAAGAGATGGTTCCTCTTGAAGGGTTGCCTTTTTTTTCTCCGGGGAAGTTAATTTTTTCTGCCTAATACTTTCTTGGACCGGAATGTCCCTGGTGATTTTAAGCACTTCCGGAACGGCGCTTACGTCCTCTACCTTCATTTTTCCACCTTCCCCCTTTTTTCTTTCCAAAGATTTACCAGACCCTGCTTTGTTTCTGGTGTTAAATCCTGCTGGGCCCGGATGTTTTCTTCCCTTACCGCCTGGTAAAGTTCCCCCCGCAAAATCTTTACTTCCAGAGGCGCCTCAATGCCCAAGCGCACGTTACCCTCTTTAATTTCCAAAATAGTAATCTGGATCTCCCGGCCCAGAAATATCTTTTCACCCGGGCGCCTGCTGATTACCAGCACTTAATCCGGCTCCTTTTCCTGGGGGAATAAAAGGTGCCTGGTGGTATAGGCAGGGTTGCCGAGCACCACCTGCAAGGCCTGCCCCGATTCTTGATTAATGATTACCGGGCCCAATAAATTTGCGCTGGCCCGGGCAAAGTCATTATCCATGATCGTTACCAAAACCAGGATAAGAGATTGCTGGGGTTCTTTTAAGTCCAACCTTTTGGCTTCGATAAGAGAAATTTCTACCTGATAGTCGGAGAAAAAGGGCCACGGTTCAATTAAGAGCCAGGAAAGTTCCTCCTCTTTTGCCTGTAAAAGGTAGAAACCGTCTATATCTAAGGGCAAAAGGGAAAATTCCTTTAAGTTTTCAAAACCCAAAAGACCCTGGCTAAAATAAAGGGTTTTAGCTAAAGAAGCTTTGGAATCCGTTTTCTTTAATAAGAAAACATTTTCGGACATAAGAACTATCATTCCTTTCGCTGTGCTAAAAGAGCACAAAAAGTGATGAAAAAATTTCTTTCAAGCTAAGCTACACCTCTTTTTCCCCCTCCCCCTAACCCCCTCCCACCAGGGGAGGGGGAGGAGGTGCTTTCCTCTATCCCACTGGGGGAGGAGGTGCTTCTTTTACCCCATTATCCCACCAGGGGAGGAGGTGCTTTCCTCTATCTTAAAAAGTTAACCAGGCTCATTTGCCCGATGGTGGCGGTAGAAGCCAGGGTGGCCTGGTAGGCCAGCGTACAGGCGGCCAGTTCGGTGGTGGCCCTGGTTATCTCCGTGCCGGATAGCGCGGTTAAAAACTCCTGCCCATGGAGTTGCTGACCGGCTAAACCTTCTTTAACCTGGTCCAG
The DNA here is from genome assembly GCA_000681355.2 of Peptococcaceae bacterium SCADC1_2_3. GTDB lineage: Bacteria > Bacillota > Desulfotomaculia > Desulfotomaculales > Nap2-2B > SCADC1-2-3. The sequence goes on along the minus strand of JJNX02000112.1, from coordinate 2,775 downwards.
GCGGCTGGTCTTTGCCCCTGTGGTGGCGCGGGCCTGCAATATTAAGTCCTGGGCGGCGGAAAGACTGGTAATGCACTGGCTTATTTTTTCCTTATCCTTTTCCGCCAGGGCATTTCTTAAAGTAAAAAGAGAAGAAAAAATATCCCCTTCCAGGAAAATCTCCTGGCCGTTAAAGCTTACTTCTTCTGTGCTTTGGGGCAAAATCTCCCTTTCGGCAAGACCTAAAACTTCTTCAGGCAGGGCCGGGTTAAAAATTACTTCTTCGGCTTCATTTTCTCCCGTCTTTAAAAAAGGTTTTTCTCCTTTGTGGTAAGCGGCAAAAAGATACCTTTCCCCTGCCCGGGTATTGGTCACATCCAGCATCTGGTCAATTAAATGGTCCACCTCTGTGGTCAGGGCCGTCAGGTCCACGACGCCGCTGTCCAGGTTTGCCCCTGCACGGGCAAGGTCCTGGGTCTTTTGTAAAATCTGATTGGCGCTGTCTAAAGCCCGGTCGGCCTCGTTTAACCATAAAAGCCCGTCGTCTATATTGCGGTTGTGCTGCTCGGTATAGAGCAGCTTTTCCTTTAAAGACATTGCCTGCCAGAGGCTGGGCGGGTCATCCCCAATAAGCTTAATCTTTTGCCCAGAGGAAATTTCTTGCTGCAAATCAGCGATTTTTTGCATTTTTTGCTGCAGGTTGGTGATGATGTTTTGAGTGATTAGATTGTTGGTTATGCGCATTATAATCACCCCCACCCTAACCCTCCCCCCTCAAGGGGGAGGGAAAATTTAGAGCTATCACCCTCACCGGATAAGCGGCCCGTAAAGAAGCTTGAAACTCCCGGGGAGGGAAAATTTAGAGCTATCACCCTCACCGGATAAGCGGCCCGTAAAGAAGCTTGAAACTCCCGGGGAGGGAAAATTTAGAGCTATCACCCTCACCCCTCCCTCCCCCTTGAGTAGAAGGAAAAAGATTCACTTCCCTTACTCTTTGAAAGATTCACTTCCCTCCCCCTTGAGGGGGGAGGGTTAGGGTGGGGGTGATTATTTTATCCGGTTAACTAATGTATCTAAAAGGTCATCCATAATTTTCAGCGCCTGGGCGCTGGCCTGGTAAGCGTACTGATACTGCATAAGAAGGGTTAATTCTTCGTCAATTAAAACTCCGGATAAGGACTGGCGCTGAGCTTCAAACTGCTGGGCAATTAATTGAAACTGGGCTGTGTTTTGGGTGGCCTGGTTTTTAGCCGTACCAACGTCGGTAACTAGTTGGCGGTAAAAGCCAGCCAGGCTGTTGTTGCCCAACTCAGCAAAGTCAGTTTTTTCCCTCAAGGCCGCGATGGCCAGGGCATTTCTGCCGTCGCCGGGGGCATCAGGCACCTCAGCCGCCGCGATCTTGTTGGGGTCGTTGAGAATCTCTTCGTTCACTGAAATTTCTCTTAAGCCGTTGTCCATTTCCGTTAGGGTAAAGAAGTCACTTCCCGGGATACCATTTAAAGCATACCCTTCCTGGTGAACTTCGTTAACTTTATCAGCCAGAGTTTGGTTAAATAAACCCAGCTTTTCCAGGTAATCACTTGTCTTTTCTCGGGCGGTAAAAAGACCCCCCAGTTCGCCGCCGGGCTCTGCCGGCAGGTCCTCCCTTTCGACCGGATAGACTTCAAAACCATCTACGATGGTTTGCTCCCCTACGGCTACCGTAACCAGGTTGTTTTCTGTAAAGCTAACTTTTATTTCGGCTAGCCGGGCCATTTGGTCCAGGATTAAGTCCCGCTGGTCCATAAGGGCGTGGTTTTCTTTAACCAACCCTTTGGCGATGGACTTGTTTATTTCCGTCAGTTGAGCCGCCAGCTCATTTAACTCATTTGCTTTAAAGTTTAAGTTCCCTGTTATTTCCTCCTGGGCAGTATTAAGCTGGGTCGTAAGGTAGTTTAACCTGGTGGTCAGGTTAACGGCTGTCTGGGTTATAAAAATACGGGCACTGGTCTCCTGCGGATTGTTGCTTAGTTCCTGCCAGGAATTCCAAAAAGCGGCCAAAAGGTCGTTGACACTGTTTTGGGCCGGCTCGGTAAAAAGGGCTTCTACCTTAGCCAGGGCACTTTCCTGACCTTCCCAAAAACCTGTCTCGGCCAAATTTGCCCTCAACTGCTGGTCTAAAAATATGTCCCGCAGGCGCTGCACTTCTTTTACTTCTACACCGCTGCCCAGTTGGCCCTGGCTTAAAACAGGCAACTGGTAAGGATTTGTAGCGGCCAATACCGGCCGCTGGCGGGAATAACCTTCGGTATGGGCGTTGGCTACATTATTTTGGCTGACCTGGGTAGCCCTCTGGTGGGCGGATAGTCCCCGGCGGGCAATTTCCACCCCAAAAAATGTTCCTGGCATAAACAAAACTCCTTTTAAGTGATTGTCGATTAAAGTTTAAAGCCCCCTCCCCCTAACCCCCTCCCGCCAGGGGAGGGGGGGAGCTGCTTCCTCTATCCCACTAGGGGGAGCTGCTTCCTCTATCCCACTGGGGGGAGCTGCTTCCTCTATCCCACTGGGGGGAGCTGCTTCCTCTATCCCACTAGGGGGAGCTGCTTCCTCTATCCCACTGGGGGGAGCTGCTTCCTCTATCCCACTGGGGGGAGCTGCTTCCTCTATCTCACTGGGGGGGGGAGGAGAGGGTTAATTCCCTATCTCACACCCACCAGAGGAGGGGGTGTCAATAGGGAAGTCAATAAAAAGTTCTTTCGACAGCCTCAATAATGTTCAAATCTCCATCCCCCCTCCCCTGGTGGGAGGGGGTTAGGG
>JJNX02000111.1 GCA_000681355.2 Peptococcaceae bacterium SCADC1_2_3 | reverse complement strand
ATCATAATCCAGGTAAAAACCGCAATGGAAGCCAAAATAACGGTCAGTTAAATGGATGATAATCCCAGTCAATTTTCTTAAGGGGAAAATGCAAGAAAAAAAACACCCCTTTTTGCAGTGGGGTCATTATATATATAATAGCTTCCCGTTCCCGGCATTTTATTAAGGGATTCGATAGGAACCGCCAGGGCCTTCCGTTCGCCTAAATATAATTTAATCCGGGCAAACATACCGGAACGAAGCTCATACTTCTCATTGGGAATGTGTATTTCAATCCCGGCTGTCCGGGTGGCCGGGTCAATGGTCGGACTGATCACCGCGACAACCCCTTTAAAAACTTTTTCGGGAAAAGCATCTACGGTTATTTCCGCTTTCATTCCTTTTTTGAGATGGGGAAAATCCTTTTCCGTTACGCTGCAAGCGATTTTTAGCTCATCTTCCTGGGAGATGCGGATGACCGGCTGGGTCGGGTTTGACCTGTCCCCTTGCTCCATGTAGCGGGCGGCGACAAATCCCGAGATGGGCGCATATATCTTGTATTCGCCATGAACTATTTGCAATTGTTTTAACGCTGCCTTTGCCCTGTCGATCTGGGTTATCGCCAGGTTCTTTGTTTCTAAAGCAGCCTTCTGCTGCGCCTCGGCAGCATTATATTGGGCCTCGGCAACTTCGGATTGGGTGTTAATGCGATCCAGTTCCTGTTCAGATATAGCATCTGCCTGGTAAAGACTTTCAACGCGGTGCTGTTCTTTTTTGGTTAACTCCAGGTTTGCTTTGCTCGATTTAAGGTTTGCGCTGGCTGCCTGAAGGTTTGCCTCACTTTGCTTTAACCCGGCCTCGGCGGCAGCCAGGCCCGCCACTGCCTCTTCAAGCTGGGCTTTTATGGTTTCATCTTTCAGAACAGCTAGCAGGTCTCCTTTTTTAATGTTATCGCCGGTTTATGCGTCTATTTTCTCAATAATTTCCCCCCCAATCTTGGGGTAAACGTTTACTGCGGCTGCCGGTTTAATCTCCCCTGTCAGTTCCAGTACCCGTTGCAGGTTCGTTAACCTTGCTTCAGCCACCTGTACAGGTATGGTTTCTGTTTGGTTAACAGTAACCTCTTTCTTTTCGCTGTGCCGAACATAGTTAAAAGTAACAAACCCAACAATGAGTAAAATCAAGATAAAAGCAATAATGAGACCCGTTTTGTTTTTGAAAACCATCTTTTTTTCTGTCAAAGCCTTGAGCATTTCCGTTATTTTTTTCATAGTTTTGCTTTTGAGAGCCACCTCGTTTTCCACCCTCCTTTTACGCAATCAAAAAAGTAAAGACCGGACAGTACCAACCCTACACAATTCGCTTGCCCCACGGACAAGCAAGAACGATCCAGGGGGTAAACCGGTTTGCGCGGCCATAAAATTCTTTACCTTTGCACCAGATATATTTGTTCAAAAAAGATTTTCTCAATCAGGTCTGTGTCCACAGGATGTCTATCGGGACCTTCCAGCCAGCAAAAAAGAAAGGCATTGCTTATACTGTCAAGAGCCAAGGCCAGGTAATACGGGCTAAGGGGGCGGAAAATCTTCTTTTGAATGCCTTTTTCAAAAACAGCAGCCAGCTTTCGAACTACCTGGTCATAAAAACTGCGCAGTTCGGTTTCTAATCCCCTCTTGACACTGATGCTAAAGCCAGCACCCGACTCTGCAAAGTAAAGCCGCACCGAAAGGATGTTTTCCGTAAAAAGTTTACATTTTGTTTTTAGATATTTTTTTACCTTGGAATATTCGTCCCCCTCTTCTTCCAGTGCTTTCGATAAAACAGAATAAAACAGATTTGCCGTCTGCACTAAAATCTCTTTATACAGTTCTTCCTTATTTTTAAAGAACTTATAAAGAGTGCCTACGGCAAATTCTGCCCGTACGGCTATTTCTTGCATGGAAACGTTATGATACCCCTTTTGCGAGAATAACTCCAGCGCAGCTTGCAGAATTTCCGTCCGGCGCTGCAGTTGTTCCTGTTCTTTTCTGGTAAGTTTATCCTTTTTCATGGCCAACCTTCAAGGTAAATGTATGAATATGGAATCACATAATGAATTTTAGATTCATAATATAGCGTAAGATTTTTTTTGCCAAGCGAAAATACCATGTTGGAACAAGATCATTGACAATGATGATTTTTCAGCCTATTTTTCGTAGATGTTGACGGCATGGGGCCTAAATATATCGCATAAATTACGTTGCCTTTTCCAGCGTCTCCTCCAGAAAACCCATCAACAAGGCGTGTTCGGATTGGTTGAGTTCAGCCAGGTTGACCTGGAATCTGTCCATATAGCTGACAATCTGGGATAGCAGCGGAAACTGGTTGGCTGTTTTTAACATGCTGCCCATGACGGCGCCGGCAAATATGGCCAGTCCTGTTTCCGTCTTGATCGTATTCATCACCACATTTTTAACCAGTCCGATGCTCTTTTCACCAAGGGTTTGCAGTTGTGCGATCAAGAGAACTATCATATATGCACTGAAAATCAGAGGGCTTTCCAGACCGGGTAACTCAGCCATCAGTTGTTCGACCAGTTCCTTAGGATTGGCTTTTTTCAGTTTTTCACACAGAGACAATAACCTTTCATTGACTTGTTGCCATTCCTTGACAGGAATTTTCTCCTTCAAGGCTTTCCCGGACAGAACCAGATCAGCCAGGTGGGTGGGCGCGAAGAGCACCATCGCCCGACCGGGAAATTTTTCTCCCTGGTTAACTTCATATTGGCTGGCCAAAAAACCTTCCTTTTCCAACGTTTTCAGCATCTCATAAGCACTCCACTTGCTGACTTTCAGCAGTTCGGCCACTCGCGTATAATGTACCGGCAGGTTGGTTGTTTCGTAAAGCTGTTTAATCTTTTGCAGGAAGTCTATTCGTCGCCGGGTGATGCGCATTATTTTTCCCTCCCCCAAAGTTAGTTATTGCTGTCACTTCATATTATCATCCTCTGTGTACCTGCCAGTCAAGGATGTAACATTTGCGCGAAACGAAGATTTTTTTAGGTTAGGATACGATCTTCGATGCTTGCCGGGACCGCACCTCCGCAACTGTTTCCGCCCGGGCCGCCGCCCGTTGATCCAGGAATTCGCCTACTTCCCCTTTCAGCACGTCGTCAGCAGCGTCGTGGGTGGGCCTGGTCCGCTTTCCGCCACTATGTCCCGGAGCGCGAAAGGCACATCAATAACGGGGCAGGGCCGCAGGTGGTCGCCGCAGAAAGGCTGCCTTTTTTGGAAGGCGGTGAACGGCGGTGAACGTAAAATCTCTTCCAGACTGAAAGCAGGGGTCAGGTTGCCCACCTCCCATTACTTCTCTTTCTCGACCAGTTTAATTTCCGGTTCTTCCGGCAAAGTCCCCTGTTTCAGTAAGGCGTTGATCTGTCCAGCCACCTGCCGTCCTACAGCCTCTTCTGCCTGGATGCACTCCCGGACCCGGTGAAACTCGTACCACCTCACGTTTTCCACCGCCGGCCTCAACAGCCAGTAATGCACGGTGGGAGTTGCTGGCGAGGAAATCTTGATGTAACGGTCGTACAGTTCCAGTGAACGGCCGACAATGTTGATGCTCTCGGGCAGCGCCCGTTTAAAGAAACGCAAGAAACCCGGTAAAACTATCATGCCATAAGTTTGCATGTGAGGTATCTCCTTCCACCACTTCCATGCCTGCACCAGAACATCAGTCCGGTCCACCGGCGAGCAAACATCCACGGCCACAACCACCACCGCTCCCGCCTCCTGGGCTGCCGCCGCCGGCACCGGTGTGGTTACCGACCCATCTACCAGATGGTACCGTCCTGACTTGACCGGGCAAAAGATCCCTGGCACTGCGGTGCTGGCCCTTAAAGCCCGGGCCACCGGCCCTGAGTTAAGGCGGACTTCTTCTCCTGTAGTTATGTCGGTGGCGATAACGACTAAAGTTTTTTCCAGTTGGTCAAACTCCCTCCCCCCGGTTAAGGTTTCAAAGTACTTTTCCAACCGGTTGCCAGCAATCATACCCTGACGGGGTATGGTTGGGTCTGCCAGACCCAACAACTGTCGCCAACGCATCTGAAGAGCCATATCCACCAATTCTTCGATCCGGTACTCCATAGCACAGGCGGCGCCTATCACCGCCCCCATGCTGGTTCCGGCGATAACATCAATAGGGATGTTCGCCTCCTGTAAAGCCTTGAGCACCCCCAGGTGGGCGTAACCCCTGGCGCCGCCGCCCCCCAAGGCCAGACCGATTCGCGGCCTTTCTTCCATCTCACCGACCTCCAACTATAGACTAAATCTCATTTAACATTTGTTCCATTTGGCTGACCAGTCTCATATTCAAAGCCGCCAAGGCCTCCCGCCTCGGTCGCTGGACCTTTTCCAGTGTCCACGAAGCCCCGATTTGCATGTAGATTTTACTGCGGCGCGGGAAGGCGGCGCCTCCCGGCAGTGCTCTGGTACCCTTGATAGCCACCGGCAGCACCGGCGCCCCTGCCTTCAAAGCCAGATACGCCCATCCCGTTTGGAATGGACAAAGCTCGTCCCCGGCGCCAATATGGCCCTCAGGAAAAAAGGCCAGGGTACCTTCTTCTTGTAATACCCGCAAGGCTCTCCTCATTCCCGCCAGCTCACTCCCTTAGTTTTGCACCGGGATGGCGCCAATAGTACGAAAAAACGCCCCCACTACCGGCATCTTGAACAGGTAGGCTGCTGACAGGAATGTAACCCGCCGCGGCCAGAAAGCAAATAAAAGGAGACCGTCCAGCAGGCTGATGTGGTTGGCCACCACAATCACCGGGCCTGTGCGGGGGATGTTGGCTTGCCCGGCAATGACCGGTTTCCCCAAAAGCCACAAAAAGTACTTAGAAATTAACTTCACCAACGCATAGAACATCCGGTCACTTCCCTTTTGAGCCATGTTCAGGAAAGAATTACTTTCCCCCATATAAAAACCGCTTTTACTGTTCCATGGGATTATAAGCCAAGGGGGGTGGCCGGGGTTTGTATACCCCAATTTCCCCAATACCCCAATTTTATTAATAATACTCCAACCAGGTTAGCGTGTCAAGACGGATAGCAATGGAGATAAAGTCAAAGCACTAAGTGATGCGACCCAATTACCCTAAAACAAGTGCAGGCCATACACCCTAGTTTTGCAGTAAGCCAATAGGGTCTATTTGTTTAAAGCCTTGCAAGCAGTAGCTTGCGGGGAATTTTTTTGTCAAGTTTTTTGATATATGTGGTTGCTTATTGTTGATAATTATGGTATAATTCCTTGTGTAAGGAGGTTTTGCCATGAATCTGCAAGTGGGTAAAAGCAACGGCCGTCGTTATCT
>JJNX02000110.1 GCA_000681355.2 Peptococcaceae bacterium SCADC1_2_3 | reverse complement strand
TTTTTGAAGCAAGTTAATCATATCCCCCATATACCTCACTTCCGTAGTGACCTACTTCAGTGAGTTTATCTTGAGATGGGGTACTTTTCAATGACTACGGTGGTATACTTTTAAGCTACCATAAACATGCTATCAGGAAGAAGAACTCTACCGGACAGCAAACCTTATCTCCAGCATCTTTGTTCTAGACCAGAAGATTAACTATCTTGGGTTGGGTTTTCAATTGACGATATAGCAGAAATAACCGGACTGGATAAAGAAACGGTTTTAAAATTGAAACAAGAGATGAACTGATTTAAGGTAACAAGAAGCAAACCCCACTCCCTGAAAGGAGTTGAGCTAATTGCCCGGCGGTGGGGGCTGGTGGTAGAAAAAGAATTTGCGGAGGCATTTGAGTTAATCAGGATGATTGAAGATTAGTTTTTTGTTTAGAAAATAAAGTTACAGCTTAAATGAGGCGGTCGAAAAAGTTTAAATCCCCCTCCCCCCATCCCCCTCCCACCAGGGGAGGGGGAGATTACATTGACCCACAAGAGGAAGGATCTCTCCCCCCATCCCCCTCCCTTAAGGGGAGGGGGATGGGGGGAGGGTCAATAAAAGGGTTTTTCGAACGTTTCTATAAAGTTAAAAAAACGCTATCCCTTGTTTTTGTCGACATTGACCCGAAAACTTACAATATCTCACCGGAGGAAATTGAGAAAAGAATTACCCCCCAAACAAAAGCGATTATCCCAGTGCACTTCACCGGCCAGCCTTGCGACCTGGACCCTATCCACAAAATTGCCTGCCGCCATAACCTCATGATCATTGAAGATGCCGCCCATGCCCTGGGGGCGGCTTACAAAGGACGTCCCGTCGGGGGTTTGAGCGATTTGACCATTTTTAGTTTTCATCCGGTTAAACACATTACTACCGGCGAAGGCGGGATAGTCACTATCAACAATAAGGAACTCTATCAGCGGCTTTTACTCTTCCGCAACCATGGAATCGTACGCGAGCGCGAACTATTAATGGAGGACCAGGGGCCGTGGTACTATGAGGTTCAGGATTTAGGGTATAACTATCGCTTAACAGACATTCAGGCCGTCTTGGGTTTAAGTCAGTTGAAAAAGCTGGACCGCTTTCTGGCGCGCCGCCGGCAGATTGCCGCCATGTATAACGAAGCCTTTACTAATAACCTCCCTGAAGTGGAAGTACCCTACCAGGCTCCTTACGCGGATTCTTCCTGGCATCTTTATATCCTGACCTTGCGGTTGGACAGGCTCCAAAAGAGCCGTCGTGAAATTTTTGCGGCCCTGCGGGCAGAAAATATTGGCGTCCACGTCCACTACTTGCCGGTCTACCGCCATCCCTTTTACCGCCGGCTGCTGGATTCAGGCAGTTTCAACCCGAAGGATTTTTTCTGTCCCAACGCTGAGGAAATTTACCAAAAAATTATCACCCTGTCGCTCTTTCCGGCCATGACCGACCAGGACGTGGCTGACGTCATCACTGCAGTTTATAAGGTAATCTCTTGGGCAACGGGGGTAGCTAATTTCAAGAAACTACCGGCAAGGATTAGATAACCCTTATTTTATTGGTATCTACCCACGGTAGGGATTTTCTAATCGCTCTTTTAATTTAGATTTAAACTCTTCCCTTAATTCCAACCCCGAATCGGGATCACCCAGGATTTCTAAAATTTTCTGCTCAATAAAATACTCAAGTTCCTCTATGGTTAAGTCTTTAATTTTATTCATTGCTTATTTGCCTTCCATTTAAAAATTAACCTGCATTTTGTAACTATTCAAGTAGGCACAGAGGTCCAAAGGGAAATGAAAACCTGCCTGCCTGTGCCTTTGCCCCTATGAATCTGAGTAGTTACAAAATTAAACCATCCTATCCAAAAGCAAGCCAGTAATTAAAACAAGATTACTTCCTGGTTGTTGCAGCATCTCAGGGGAAACTTCCCCGGCTACTTTTTGAAAGGTGTTATCAATTATTTCTATCCCGTAGCCCTTTTCTTTTTTAGCCACCCGGAAACTAAATTTTGGGTAACCAAATAAATTTTCCGCTACCTTATTTAATTCTTCGGTTAATTTTAGCAGTTCTGTTCTTTTGGAAAGAGGAAACTTGTTTATCCCTGGGATACTTGAGGTTTGTTGCTCATTTCCCTTTTTTAGCAATGGCTCACTTTGGAGGGCAATTTGCTGGCTTAACTTTGCTTCTTGAGCTGCCGCGGCTATTAAACCACCAGCCCCTATTTTCATTTTTTACCGCCCCTCCCTTTATACCCCATCCTTTTTGAGAAAATGATTCTTTTTTTTATTTTACCTCATCTTCTTTATGAAAAGCAACTAAATTTTAGGTTAAAATTAAATATTTTGTTATTAAAGAATGTTTCAAAAGTTGGTAAATTTGAAGTTTGCTTTTAATTTTGCTTGCTAATTAACGCTTAATATAATACAATTTTATATTATTGTTTTTCTTCCTAATGGTCCAAGTTTTAAAGGAGGCTTATATGGCAGTCATTTTACCCTTGCAAGGTTTACGTTATACTGCGGCAGCCGGACCATCGCTGGCTGATTTAGTTACCCCTCCCTATGATATTATTGATTCACAGGCTCAAAAGGTATACTACCAACGCAGCCCCTATAATATTATTCGGTTAGAGTACGGAAAAACCTACCCGAACGACACTCCAGAGCATAACCGTTATACCATGGCCGCGGCTGCCTTTAATGAATGGCAAGAAAAAGGGATATTAGCGCCTGAAAAACAACCGGCAATTTATCTATACAAACAGGAATTTAAAATAAATAACCAACGTTATATCCGAACCGGTTTTATTTGTAAAGTTAAATTAGAACCTTACGCCAAAGGAGAAATTCTACCGCACGAAGAAACTCTACCCTTGCCTAAGAACGACCGCATGGCGCTGATTAAGGCATGTAACGCTAACTTTAGCCCGATTTTTGGTTTATACGCTGACCCTGCTTTTGCGGTTGAAAATTATTTACACCAGGCTATTCAATTAAAAAACGTTAAACCCCCGGAGCTGGAATTCACGGATGAAACCGGTCAAACCCACCGTTTATGGGTAGTAACTGCTCAAAACGTAATTCAACAAGTATGCCGGGCAATGACGGATAAGCTAATCTATATTGCCGATGGTCATCACCGCTACGAAACAGCGTTGGAGTATTGTTTGGCCCAAGGAAATGGCCAATATATAATGATGACGTTGGTTAACCTGTACGACCCTGGCCTGGTTATTATGCCTACCCATCGTTTAATCAAGAACTTAGAGCGATTAGATATTAGTAATTTGCTGGAAATATTGGCGGAATATTTTATAATTGAAGAATTTCCTTTAACCCTTAACTACGGCAACCTTCCTCAATTTTCAGAAACCTTAACTGAACACAGCGATTCGGCTAAAGGTTTGGTAAACAATACTCCTTTACGCAAACGCCATGCTTTTGGTTTATACTGTGGTAATCACAAGTTGTATTTGCTTATTTTAAAAGACAAAAAAAACATTTCTTTACTTATGCCCGGAGATAAATCTATTACCTGGCAAAATTTAGACGTAACCATTCTGCATTACCTTGTTTTGGAAAAATTGCTTAAGGTAAAGAATTTAAATACCGGTAACTACACAGGTTATACCTCAAATGCCAGGGAGGCTTTAATAGCCGTGGATAAAAAACAATATCAGCTTGCCTTTCTTCTTAATCCTACCTTAATCTCAGAGGTTATCACTATCGCTAAAAATAGGGAAAAAATGCCTCAAAAATCAACTTTCTTTTATCCCAAGTTAATTACCGGCCTGGTAATTTCAAAACTAAGCTGACTTTTAGAATGTTTTGTAATTGTTATTTTAATGATTGAGTCACCCCCACCCTTCCCTCCCCCCTCAAAGGGGGAGGGTTAAAGATATTCTTCTTTCCCCCTCAAAGGGGGAGGGTTAAAGATATTCTTCTTTCCCTTTCAAAGGGGGAGTTTCAATGGTGATGTGAAATTCATCCGGAATTAGGGTTAAAGATATTCTTCTTTCCCTTTCAAAAAGGGGAGGGTTACGGTGATGAAGTCCAACTATTAAGATACGCCTGCTGTTCACTGGTTAACGCATCTGTTTCTATTTCTAAAGATTTAAGTTTTAACTCGGCCACCCGGTAGTCAATTTCTTTGGGTACGGGATGGACGCGCCGGGTTAAAGAGCTGGCGTTTTCGGCGAGGTAATGAGCCGATAGGGCCTGCAGGGCAAAAGATAAATCCATAATTTCAGCCGGGTGTCCATCGCTGCAAGCCAGGTTAACCAGCCGGCCTTCGCCAAGCAAGTATAGCCGTTGGCCTTCCGGCAAAATATATTCTTTTATATTTTGCCGTACTGTCCGTTTCGAGACGGCTAATTTTTCTAAATCCGTTTTACTTACTTCAACGTCAAAATGACCGGCGTTGGTCAGGATAGCCCCGTCTTTCATTACCCGGAAGTGTTGTTCTCTTAATACGTCCTTGCAACCCGTAACGGTAATAAAAATATCTCCTTTAGTCGCCGCCTTCCCAGCCGGCATTACTTGAAAACCATCCATGTGCGCTTCCAGGGCTTTAACCGGGTCCACCTCGCAAACAATAACCTTAGCCCCCAATCCTGACGCTCGCCTGGCCACTCCTTTGCCGCACCAGCCATAACCCATTACCACCGCTGTTTTGCCCGCTACAATTAGATTGGTTGTGCGCATGATGCCTGTCCAAACTGATTCTCCGGTACCGTAACGATTATCAAATAAATATTTGCAAAAAGCATCATTTACCGCGATCATGGGAAAAAACAAGCGCTTTTCCCTTTCCAGGGCATGTAGCCGTGCTACGCCAGTGGTAGTCTCTTCACACCCTCCCAAAACATGGGCCGCTAAATCAGGCTCGCCTACGTGCAATAAGTAAACCAGGTCCCCTCCATCATCAATAACCAACTGGGGCTTTGTTTTTAAAACGGAAATTAAATGCTCCTGATATTCTTGACTAGAAGCATTATAAAAAGCATAAACCTCTATTCCTTCTGCTGCCAGGGCTGCCGCTACATCATCCTGGGTAGAAAGAGGATTGGAGCCGGTAATAGCTACTTCTGCCCCGGCAGCCTTAAAAACTTCGGCCAAATAAGCAGTTTTTGCTTCTAAATGAATACTCATGGCTACCCTTAACCCTTTAAAAGCTTTCCTAGTCTTAAAATCATCGCGGATAATATTAAGAACCGGCATGTGTTGCCGCACCCAGTCTATTTTTTGCCGTCCCTGGGGGGCTAAATTAATATCCCGAACAATATAATTTGCCATACCTTACCTCCTTTTTATTAGAGACTGTCGAAAAAGTTCATTTCCCCCCTCCCCCTAACCC
>JJNX02000109.1 GCA_000681355.2 Peptococcaceae bacterium SCADC1_2_3 | reverse complement strand
AAAATAAAGGCTTGCCTCAGGAGCCAGACCCGCAAATTTGCCCTGGGAAGCAAGCCCGGTGCCGGCAATAGTTGCCGCTATATGGGTCCCGTGACCCACCGGATCATCCGGCCGCGGCCGGCCGGCCAAAGATTTAAGCATGATTACCTTTGGTTTTTGACCAGGTTTACTTTTTAAATCTTCTGGCAAATCTTCCCACTTCCCTCTTCCCAGGCCACTGTCCGCTAGACCTACCACTTGATTTGCTCCTGTCAGGCCAGCAATAGAAACAAACCCATGAGCAGCTAAAGGCTCGGCTCCAATAATACCCGCTGCCCGGTCATTTAAAAATTGGGACGCAATATAGGGTTCAACCCGGACCACCTGAGAAGAGGCCGCCAACCTTTTCAAGACTGCCACGGGTATTTTAGCCCTTAAAATTACTCCTTTTTCCTTTTCTCCTCTTAAAATTTCCCCCCCAAGCTTTTTTACTTCCTGACTAATTTTTGTTTTATCTTTATCTTCAGCTACAATGACATTTACGGTTATGTATTTTTCAAAAGATGTTGGATCACCAGTCCTTTTGTTCACTGTACCATTCGGTAACGTACCTTCCTCGTTGAAAGTTTTTAGTTTAGCTTCAACCTTGATTTTTAAAGGATTATGGTTAACATCTTTTATAGGACTATAGTTTATCTCTTTATAATAACATTTAGTTCCCAAAAGGAGTATAATTCCAAAAACTAAAAAAAGAAGTACCCACCTTTTTAACTTCATCTAACCCCTCCCAACCTAAAAACCTTAATTAAAAATAATCAGGCAGTTATCATCAGTTAATAGCATTCAACCTTCGACGCATCACTAACACATTCGCTGCTGATCGCTATAATTATCGATTAATTTTTAATCTTGCGTTATACTAATATTATTGTTGACAAAATGCCACTAGTTAATTATATAATTACTCAGGATAATTTAATTTAAATTATAATAAATTAATCCTTTAATGTATATCCTAAATTAAAATCAGGTAAAATCAGGTATTGTTAATTAAGGAAAGTGGGGATTTTTAATGGTCAAAAAGAAAAAATATAATTCTACGGCTTTAATGACGGCTTTTATCCTAATGGCCACCTTACTTGTGACTCAGGCAGCCTTTTTGCTTCCGGCCCAGGCCCAACAAATAAAAGTGGTGGTAAACGGCAAAACACTTAAGGAAGTTAAGGCAGTTATGATAAACGGACGGGTTTTAGTTCCTTCACGTGCCGTAGCCGAAGCCTTAAACGCAAAAGTGAACTGGAACAACCAGACTAAAACCGCAACGGTAAAAAGAGATAAGACCAGTTTAGAAGTAACCATTAACCGCCAGGTAGCTTATCTAAACGATAAACCCATCACCTTGGATGTGTCGGCTAAACTCATAAACAATAAGCTTTATCTTCCCTTGCGCCTGGTAAGTGAATCCTTGCAAGCAAAAGTTAAGTGGGAAGCGAAAGATTGCATGGTAACTATAATTGATAATTATTGTCCTTGGTGTATCCCGCTATCATAAAAACATGAACCCAGCTTTAAAGACAACACTATATATAACGTAGGGAGAGTTTAAACTTTTGGTCGAAAAGCAAAGGGGTTTTTTAGTCTTAAATAAATGGGCCGCTATATTTTCTTTTCTTAATTTAATTCTTTTAGTCTACTTATCTCTCCACCGCTCTTTTACCCTGGCCGGAATATTCTGCTTTAATCAAAATTGCCCTTCATGGCTTCTTTTAGTTGGAGAAAGGGTCTCTGTTGCTGCTGCCGGGGTTTTCACCGTTGCCGGGTTGACTATTTTTTGTTTTTTGGCCCGGCAAAGTAAGCTATGGCAATTTTTAGCCCTTCTTTTAGCCCTCTTGGGGTCTGGCGTAAGTTGTTACTTAGTTTCCTTTCAGGTACAAGTACTAAAAAGTCTATGCGTTCTTTGTCTTATCTCAGCCGGCTTTTTCTTTCTTACCCTAATCATTTTAGGGATAGATTTTTTTATCCAGGTCCAAAGCACAAAATCCTTAACCAATCAAAAAACATAGCCCCTTGTTTTAATTAATTGTCTTCCTTAACATCTTAAAACAATTAATTAAAGGTGTTCATGGCTGCGGCTATACCTAAGGTAATGATTATTTTTACCGCTTCGGCGGCCTTCAAGATAATTTTTTCCATTTCTTTTTCTTCAAAAGGGGTAAAATTACCTAAAACCCATTCCACCGTATCCTGACCTTCTTGGGAGTTCGAACATCGAACATCTAACCTCGAACATCGAGAGGGCCGGCCAATACCAATACGCAAACGAGGGATATTTTTGCTCTGACAGCAAGCAATGATAGAACGCATCCCTTTGTGTCCGCCATCACCACCAGCCGCTCGAATCCGAATCTCTCCCAAGGGTAAATCAAGGTCATCACAAATTACTAATAAATTGGTCAGGCTTATTTTATATAAGTTTAATAAGGCTACTACTGCTTCACCACTGTTGTTAACGTAGGTTAAAGGCTTAGCCAGGATAATTTTTTGAGCCTCCAGCTCTATTTTTGCTACGAGCGCGTTTTTTTGCCTTAACCATTTTCCTTTATAACTAACCGCTAACTTGTCTACCACCCTAAAACCAGCGTTGTGCCTACTCCGGTGATATTTTAACCCTGGATTACCCAGACCCGCTACTAACCACATTTTAAACCCTCTAACTAATTAAAAAGTTCACTTACTGAAAGATCTTTGTGGATCCGAATAATTGCTTCACCTAATAAAGGAGCCACGGAGAGTACTTTTATCCGGTCTAACATTTTTTCAGGCAAAATAGGAATGGTATTAGTAACTACTATTTCCTCAATTGGGGCTTCCATAAGTCGTTGTCTTGCCGGCCCACTTAAAACAGGGTGGGTACAGCAAACATAAATTTCTTCCGCTCCGGCCTCTTTTAAAGCCACTACGGCTTGTTTAATTGTGCCCCCCGTATCAATCATATCGTCTATAATAATTACTTTTTTTCCTCTTACTTTACCTACAATATTCATTACTTCCGCCACATTAGGCTCCGGCCGGCGTTTATCCACAATAGCTATGGGAGTCTTAATGCGTTCAGCCAGTTCTCTGGCCCGGGTAACCCCGCCCAAATCAGGTGAAACCACCACCACATTCTTTAGCTGGAGTTGCAAAAAGTACTGGGCTAATATAGGTACGCCCGGTAAATGATCTACGGGAAGGTCAAAAAAACCTTGAATTTGTCCCGCGTGCAAGTCCATAGCCAGGATGCGGCGAATACCACTGGTCGTAATTAAATTAGCCACTAATTTAGCTGTTATAGGAGCGCGGCCGCGGGTTTTGCGGTCCTGGCGGGCATAACCATAATATGGTAGCACGGCCGTAATACGCCGGGCTGACGCCCTTCTCAAAGCGTCGGCCATAATCAACAACTCCATTAAATGGTCACTTACCGGCCAGCAAGTAGGTTGAACAATAAAGACATCTGCCCCCCGTACACTTTCTTTAATTTCAACGTAAATTTCCCCGTCTAAAAAATGAGTTACTTGCGCTAAGCTCATTTCTATGCCAATATACCGGGCAATTTCCTGACTTAAAGTTGGGTTAGCGTTACCAGTAAAAATTTTTAAATTTCTTTCTCCCGACATTTTTCTTTCCCTCCCCCAAGGTCAAGCTTCTGATGACTAGCTTATATTTTCTTCTTTTGTCTGTTTTTTCTTTTTTGTCCAATTAGGAATATTTCGCTGGCCACCCCTGGCTACGCCCAGGGCGGCCGCGGGTACATTTTTGGTAATGGTAGAACCGGCTCCTATAAAAGCACCGGCTCCTATTTTTACCGGAGCAACCAGATTAGTATTGCTCCCGATAAAAACTTTATCTTCAATTACGGTCAGCCATTTTTTCTGACCGTCATAATTACAGGTAATCGTTCCCGCCCCAACATTTACCTCTTTGCCTATATGGGCATCCCCTACGTAGCTTAAATGCGGGATTTTACTACCTTCTTCTATAACTGACTGCTTAATTTCTACAAAGTCTCCCACTTTTACCTTACGGGCAAGATGGGTGCCCGGACGAAGATAAGCAAAGGGACCTATGGTACAAGAATCCCCGATTGTGCTTTCTATAACCACTGAATTTGAAATGACTACGTTATCTCCAACCTGCACCGATTTCAGGCGTGTTCCGGGACCAATAATACAGTTGGCCCCTATCCGGCACGCTCCCTCAATAATCGTAAAAGGGTAAATAACCGTATCCGGTTCTATTTTTACTTCTGAATCAATAAACGTGGAAAGAGGATCCAATATAGTCACCCCGGAAAGCATTATTTCGTTACGCACCTGCTGCCGCACAACATCCTCCGCGGCGGCTAATTGACAACGATCATTAATTCCTTGAATCTCCTCTTCTTTTTCCGCCAGACAGGCAGCCACCGGTAAGCCCTGACGAACATAGGTTTCTATAACATCCGGTAAGTAGTATTCTTGCGCGGCATTTTCTGCCTTTAACCGGGCCAGGGTTTTAAAAAGGCCCTCGACGGCAAAACAATATATCCCTGAATTAATTTCTTGAACGGCCAATTCCGCAAGGGAAGCATCCTTTTGTTCCACAATTTTAACCACCTGCTGAGCAGAATTACGAATAACCCTGCCGTATCCGGCAGGTTCAACTAATTTAGCCGTTAATACGGTAGCCATAGTTTTAGGGGTGGGGGGCGAGAGGTGAGAAGTGGGAAGAAAACACGCGCTCTTTTGATTACCACTCGCTGGCTGCTGACTTTGGTGAGTTTCAATTAATCTAGCCAGGGTGGTGGAGGTAATAAGGGGCGTATCACCACCAAGTACTAAAATATCCCCGGCAAACCCAGCCAAAACCTTTTCCGCTTGGAGTAAAGCATGGGCCGTACCTAATTGTTGTTCCTGATAAACTATCTCCCCATATACTTTGGCCACCGGAACAACCTGCTCCGCGCCAAAACCAACCACCACAACTATTCTTTCCACCCCAGCTTTTTTTACGGCCTCCAAAACATAAGTCAACAATGGCCGCCCACAAACTTTATGCAGTACCTTAGGCAAGTGTGAACGCATTCGTGTTCCTTTTCCGGCGGCCAAAATTACCGCGGCCACCGGTTTAATTTTTGGTTTAAGA
>JJNX02000108.1 GCA_000681355.2 Peptococcaceae bacterium SCADC1_2_3 | reverse complement strand
CAAGTTTTAAACTATATTGACGCTGATGTGGGGCACGTACTTTTTGACGGGGTCTTGTCCTGCCACGGCAACCCGCGGGAAACATTAAAGTGTATTCAGAAAATGGGTTATGAAGAATGTTTACGTTGTGTGGTCTAGAAGGAAAGGGGGAGCAGGCATGAAAAGAGTCAGAGCAGAAAAACTACAAAAAGCCCAAAAAGCAGCCGCCAAAAGCGCGGTGATTGGTGAAGATATTGATTTGGAAAAATTTATTCACGAAGTACCGGCCCGCCCTTACGTAAAAGACCTCTCTACTTTAACTGCCGACGAGAAAAAACAACTGCTGGCGTCCGGCGTTGACCCGGAAGGCATTGAGCGTACGGGCAGCTTTTTACAAATGGACCATTCGGTAGTCCATTATGACGTCCAGCAGGAAGGGCTGGAGATTATGAGCACGGCCGAGGCCCGGGAAAAATACGATTGGGTGGAGGATTACTACTGGCGGGCTGTAGCCGTAGATACGGATAAATATACGGCGCGGGCAGAGCTGCACCAGGAACACGGCTATTTTATCCGTGCCTTGCCCGGGGTAAAAACAGCCTTTCCTTTACAGGCCTGCCTTTTTACCGCCCAGGAAGGCCTGGCTCAAGAGGTGCATAACCTGATCATTGCCGAAGAAGGCTCAGAACTGCATATCATCACTGGTTGTGTTGCCTCCCACCAGGTAAAATCGGGCTTGCATATTGGTATTTCTGAGTTTTACGTGAAAAAAGGAGCCAAACTCAGCTTTACCATGATTCACAACTGGGCTGAGGAATTTGCGGTCAGGCCGCGCAGCGCAACCATTGTGGAAGAAGAAGGCGTTTTTTTATCCAACTATATTTGCCTGCGCCCGGTTAAGAGTTTACAAATGTACCCCACCACTTATCTTACCGGCCCAAAAGCAATTGCCCGCTATAACACCATTATGGTGGCGACGCCGGGTTCCCTGCTGGATGTAGGTTCCCGGGTATTTTTACGGGCGCCGGAAACAAAAGCTGAATTAATTGCCCGCACCATCACTACCGGCGGGGACGCAATTAACCGCGGGCATATTGTAGGTGAAGTTCCGGAGGTCAAAGGACATTTAGAATGCCATGGCTTAATTCTTGCCCCTAAAGGTCTTATTTATGCTGTACCGGAACTGGAAGGAAGGGTGGCTGGGGTAGATTTATCTCACGAAGCGGCGGTAGGTAAAATTGCCCAAGAGGAAATCGAATACTTAATGGCCCGCGGGCTTAGGGAAAGCGAAGCCACCGCGGCTATTGTGCGCGGATTTTTAAACGTAGATATTATGGGCTTACCCAATGAATTAAAAGCAGAATTAGACAAAGTAATTGCGGCCAGCGAAAAAGAGGTATTTTAAAAAACGAAAGGAGGTACAAAATGCCGGCCGGAGAGATAAAGGTATATTCTACCCCCACCTGTCCTTACTGTAAAATGATAAAGAAGTTTTTAACCCAAAATAACATAACTTTTCAGGAATTTGACGTCGCCCTGGATAAAACAGCCCGGGAAGAAATGATCCGTAAGTCGGGTCAGATGGGGGTTCCGGTAACCGAAATTAACGGGGAAGTAATAATTGGTTATAACGAGGCCCAGTTAAAAGAAAAGCTGGGACTTTAAAAAAGTTAAACTAGCCATTATTTCCTTATTTAAAGGAGGAGAAACTGTGGACACAAAGGCTTTGTTTAACCTGAGTTATGGTTTATACATTGTCAGCGCGAAAAATGAAGGGCGGTTTAACGGGCAAATTGCCAATACGGTTTTTCAGGTTTCGGGGGCGCCAAATAGCGTTGCGGTAAGCATTAATAAACAAAATTTAACCCATGAATTTATTCAAGCAAGCCGGTTGCTAACGGTATCCATCCTGGCCCAAAGCGCTCCTTTATCTTTAATTGGGCATTTTGGTTTTAAATCCGGCCGGGAGGCAGATAAATTCGCCGGAGCCAACTTTAATTATAAAATAAGCGAAAACGGCCTTTTTTACGTTACAGACCATACCAACGCCTTTATTGAAGCTAAAGTAATCAGGGAAATGGATGCCGGCACCCATACCGTTTTTCTGGCGGAGGTAACGGGCGCCGCGGTTTTAAGCAGCGAGCCGTCTATGACCTACGCTTACTATCACCAGATAAAACGAGGGGCTGTGCCTAAAACCGCTCCCCTTCCCGAGGTAGAAAAACCGGTCGCCGCCAAGGTGGTAAGGGATGCTACGTACCGTTGTACTATTTGTGGCTATATTTATGACCCGGAAATAGGCGATCCGGAAAACGGGGTACCCCCGGGCACTCCTTTTGAAAAACTGCCGGAAGATTGGACCTGTCCTATTTGCGGAGCAACCAAAGACCTGTTTGAAAAGGAGGATTAAGATAAATATGCAGCCAATGGAAATAAAGCCTGCCGTACATTGGGTCGGTGCGATAGACTGGGATTTACGTGATTTTCACGATTACCTTACGCCCCGGGGAACGACCTATAATGCTTATTTGATTATAGACGAAAAGATTGCCCTGGTGGATACGGTAAAACAAACTCATTTTGAAGAGATGCTTACCCTCTTAAAACAATTGGTTAACCCTGACCAGATTGATTATATTATTGCCAACCACGTGGAAATGGACCATTCGGGAAGTTTACCTTTGCTTTTAGAAATTGCCCCCCAGGCTAAAGTGATTACTTCTCCCCAGGGAGAAAAGGGTTTACGGCGCTATTTTAAAAAGGATTGGCCTTTTCAAACAGTTAAATCAGGTGAAACACTGGAGCTTGGCCGCCGCAACTTACAGTTTTTCCATACCCCGATGGTGCACTGGCCGGATTCTATGGTTACTTACCTGGCGGAAGAAAAGCTGCTTTTGTCTAACGATGCTTTTGGACAGCACATTGCCACCAGCCAGCGCTTTGACTCCGAGGTGGGCTGGGATATCCTTTACGAAGAAGCAGCCACATACTACGCCAACATTGTCCTGCTTTACGGGGAAAACGTTAAAAAAGCGCTTGCCGCCCTAGGTAAACTGGATATTGAAATGATTGCTCCCAGCCACGGTATCATCTGGCAAAAGCACCGGCCGGAAATTTTAAAGGCTTATCAAAAATGGGCCAACCACCAAACGGAACCAAAAACCGTAATCGTTTACGACACTATGTGGGGCTCTACCAAAAAAATTGCCTTTGCCCTGCAAGCCGGGCTAACGGAAGCAGGAATACCTGTTTCCATGCGCTGTTTAAAAACCAATCATATCTCCGCGGTAATGCCCGATGTTCTGGAAGCTAAAGCCATCCTGATTGGTTCGCCCACCCTTAATAACGGACTTCTTCCTTCCGTAAGCGCTTTTCTTACCTATTTAAAGGGACTGCGTCCCAAAGAAAGAATTGGCTTTGTTTTTGGCTCTTACGGTTGGGGTGGACAGGCCGTAAAAGAAATAGAGGAGGTGGTAAATTTTTTGGGCTGGAGTCAACCCCTGGAAAGCATTAACATTCAATACCTTCCTGACCCCGAAGAATTGGCCCAAATAAAAGCCACGGGTAAAAAATTAGGTGAAATAATCCAAAAGGAGGCTTAAAAAATGCGCTTTGGAGAAGTTTTAAAAACTAAAGCCAATGAGGGCAAAGAAAAACATGTGCCCGTCATAGAGATTCAAAGGTGTGCTGAATGCGGCGAAGATGTTGTTGTAATCATAGTGGGCAAAGAAACCCCTCACCCTAATACCACTGAGCATCACATTAAATGGATTCAGCTTTACGGGTTAAAGAAAGATAACCAACTCCTTCATTTGGGTACTTTTGGCTTGGGACCGGTTTACACTGCGCCGGAAGTTACTGCCCATTTAAAAACAGCCGAACTAAAAACAATTTTTGCCCTTGCTTATTGTAATATTCATGGCGTTTGGGAAAATAGCCTGGAAATATAAAATTTAGTTAAGTAACCTGGCAAAACACGAAACTTAAAATTAGCAAAAAGGTAGCGCGCCATTTTATGTTGACCTGGGTTTTAAAAGATAATTATGCCTCAATAGGAGCTAATCATGAGTCAACCAGAAGTTTTACGCCAGGAAATTATTTCTTTTGTCCGGGAGCAAGGGGCAGACTTAACTGGTTTTGCCCGGGTGGAAAAATGGGCCGAAACGGCCGAGGTGCCGCAGGAGTTTTGGCCTCAGGAACTTTGGCCGCTGGCCCAAACGGTAATTGTTCTGGGTATGGCTATGCCCCTACCGATTGTAGAAACAACCCCTTCGGCTATCCACATGGAACTGTACAACACTTGCAACCGGGAACTGGACAGCCTGGCCTACCGTTTAACCTTATGGCTGAACCGGCAGGGCCAGGCTTCTATTTTCTTTCCTCGGGACTGCTACGGAAGCATAAAAATTTTGCTGGAAAAACCTTTCGCTGCTTTTGGCCATGTACCGGCCGCAAAATATGCCGGCCTGGGCACCCTTGGTTTAAGTCATCTTCTTTTAACCCCGGCCTTTGGCCCCCGGGTCAGATTTGTTTCGGTTTTTACGACGGCCGTTTTGGAAAACAGCCCTCCTCAGGCCAAAGAGCTCTGTATTAAATGTCAGGCCTGCATTAAATGCTGCCCTCCCAGTGCCCTTAAGGCCCCTCCCCCAGGCGGGGGGCTGGCCGTTTACGACAAAATTGCCTGCGCCCAAAGAGCATACGAACTTACCCGGCGGCGCTGCTACCCTTGCGGGGTTTGCAGCAAAGTGTGTCCTATCGGGGACGACCGTAAGCTTTTTCAAGCCACAAAAAATACAAAAAAATACCTGCAAGAAAAAGAAATACTGACCAAAGAATCAGACCATCCCGATTACCGTTCCTGGGAACATTTCCGCCGCTACGGCAGTTGGTATGAAAAAGAGGTGGGGAAACGCTAATGACGAAAACCGTGTCTGGCTTTATAATTGAGCAGCTAGCCGTCTGGGACGTAAAATATGTTTTTGGGCTACCGGGTACCTCTGCCTTGGGGTTGGTAGAAGCTATCCGGAAAAGTAACCGGCTTCAGTAAAGAATTTTTTAATCCTTTCGTTATTTTAAAGAAAGAGATAGGAGGATACTACATTATGCAAAGAAAATATTTAACCACAAACCAGGGTGTTCCGGTTTATGACAACCAAAATTCGTTAACCGTTGGGGAACGAGG
>JJNX02000107.1 GCA_000681355.2 Peptococcaceae bacterium SCADC1_2_3 | reverse complement strand
TTGCCGAAATCCGCTGGTGGCAAAAGTTTTGTATATAGAGCAAGAATGCCGAAACTGGTAAGCGCGCTTATTGCCTGTGATAAGGAAAAAAAACTAAACGCTTTTGCTAAATAATTTTGGGATAAGATTTTAAAGATCTTGGTATTTCTGATATTCATCCGTTTAAATCCTTAATAATCTCGTTAATTAAAGTTTCTGCAAAACACTCTGCACTGAACGGATATATTTTGTCGCTTTTGATAAAACTCTTTATAGCATCCAGATAATTTATATATTTTTTATCAGGCATATTCTTAAGATAACTATAAAGCTCTTCATAATTCCTAAATTTTCTTCTATCTATAAATGTATCTGCAGGAATATGTGCTGTTACATTTGGCGCCCCCCAGTAAACAGGCACACAGCCAGCAAAAAAGCAATCAAATATTTTTTCTGTAATATAGCCAGGAATATCTCTTGCATTTTCATAGCAAATCGCAAATTTGTATTTTTGCAACACATCTCTCTTTAATTTCACCGTTCCCCTGTACGAAGGATATTTTGGTTTTAAAAGTTTTGTCAAAACTTCAAATCTATTTGTATTTAGTATTGATAAAGCGCCTTTAAAACGATATTTATCCCAGCCTATGCCATATAAATCAAAATACTCCGGATGATTCTGTTCAAACCAGCGAATGGCTTTTACCCGTTCTGTGTATAATTCTATCGGATGGTCTTTAAATTTATGACCTGCTATCATAGTGCAAAGATTGTTCTTTTTACCTAAATCAAAGTCTAATTTTTCAGGAATCTTATTTGGCCAATAGTATTTAATATATTTCTTACCATCTACCACAAAGTCATCATTCCAGGTAAAAATCTTCTTGAAATTTTTGTGCAAATTCCTATTCCAATTAACGGAAGACATGACCTTAGATTCAAATATAACTAAAAATTTATCTATATTTTTGTGATATTTTAATAAAATATTGATATTCTTTGGGATATCGAAAAAAATCAAAATATAAGGTTCATCACAATTTTCATCAAAATTAAAATAATCGTAAGTATTTAAAGATATATCAAATTTAAGAAATTTTTGCCGTAATAAGTAATATGGAAAGTAAAAATTATCACGATTTGTAGGATCATTCAAATCAAAAATTTTGTTTTTATAGTAAAAGTCACTCGTGCACACCAAAAATATATTATGCATTTAAATTTTTACCTCGTATACTTTGATATAACTTACGCAATTTAGGATATAAACTCGGGAAATTTATTTTTATTCCTTCTACAATTATTGATATAATTAAATATTTATTCCCCATCAAAAATTTTAATATGACCAATGGCATACTCAAAAAATGATGTATAAACCCCTTAAAAGTAAAAATTCTTAAGATAGAAAGATGGTCAAGCATTTTACTTTCAAATTCTTTTAGGGTATCAAGATCAAGTTCAACAGTAAAATATGGAACATCTCCATCTAGTAACCAGTAATCATCTGAAATACGGTTTTCATTCTTCATAATTTGGTAAATCTCTGTCCCAGGATAAACCCATAGTTTACCAATACCTACAATATAGTTATATTTAATTCTTTGCAATTTTTTAACAAAAGAGATTGTTTCGTTTACGGTATCTTCGTTTTCTCCTGGAAATCCTACCATTAAAAATGTAGTAATAAGAAAATCATGTTTTTTCAGCTTATAAAATAACGCTTCCGCATCTTTTTTCTTTATTCCTTTGCGGGTATTCACCATTAATTTTTCTGCCCCAGTCTCAAGTCCAAACATTAACTTCTTAAAACCGGCTTTTTCCATGTAATATAACATTTCTTCTGACACAGGCTTTATCGTTCCAGATGCTATAAAATCAATGTCTAAATTTAATGCAATAATTTTTTTACAAAAATCTATTACACGGTTATTGTTTAAAGTAAAATTATCATCATGAATTTGTATTGTTTTTAATCTGGGATATTTAATTTTCAAGTCTACTATTTCTTTAATTACTTCATCAATATTTCTTACACGATATTTACGTTTAGATATAATATGTAAACAACAAAAGGAACACTTAAATGGGCAGCCTCTTGATGTTATAATATGGGCTGTTGTTCTTTCTGGTTCAAAATCAAAAAAGGCTTCATGTTTTGGATGTGGTAAAGAATCTAAATTATAATTTAATTCTCTTTCTTCTGTTTTAACAATTTTTCCATTCTCCCAGTAAACAAGACCTTTTATGTTGTCTAAACTGTATCCATTCTCAAAAACAGATAATAATTCTGAGAAAGTAATCTCCCCTTCTCCTACTACTACAACAACATTCCTGTATCTTTTCACAATTTGATCAGCCATAATCGAAGCGTGTATACCACCAATAACAAGTTTTAGGTTTGGATACTTTTCAGAACAATGTTCTATTAGCCTACGGGAAGAAACTCTATTCATTGAAAACATTTGAATACCTAATACCTCTGGTTTAAACTCATCTATTTTAGACAAAATTAATTTATGAGAACAGGAAAAATCGAAAGTATCTAACCATAAAATATCAACCTCATGCCCTTTTGTCTCTAAAAAAGACGCTATATATGCCAAACCAAGAGAATAGGGCACATTTGGACTATAGGTTGCTCTTGAATTTTCTTCGAAGGAATGACTAACCAATAAAACTTTCATAAATCCACCTCCATTTTCTCGAAAATACCTCTCAACCTATTTAAGTAAGTACCTTCTTTCATTGCCCTTTTATAACCATTAATCATTATTATTCCTCTTTCTTCTTCGTTATCTAAATAATAATTTATTTGAAGCATCAAATCTTCGATAGATGTATATATAGCCACTTCTCTACCAATTTCAAAATAATCTTCTAAAGAGGGAACATAATTTGTTAATTGAAATCCACCAAAAGCAGGTATTTCAAAATTCCTCGCCTTGATCTGTTCAACCCGTTTTTTGGATTTCACAAACTCATGCATGCTTCTAACAGACGAAAAGATATAACGGATATCGTAAGAAGCACTATTTGAGATGTTCAGATTTATCTTCGTTGTTTTAAAAATCTCAGCCATCTCTTCAAAAGAAACATGTCCATTTTCCCAACCCGCTCCAAAACATTCAACCTTTACCCCCCTTCTTTTCAATCTGTTAATAAGCCACTTCCTGTAGCCACTAATCCCACCCACAAATGAAACGTCATATTTATATTTTATTGCTTCAAAATCAATATTCTCGCTGCATCCAAACGACGCCCACTGGCTGAGTATTACATTCTTATAACCTATCTTCCTGTATTTACTCGATGCAAACTTGTCTGTGGTAATTGCATAAGTAAAATGAGGAGCATAATATTTTGTAAAATTTTCAAATCGCCATTGGTCATCGCAAAACCAGTTGATGGTAATATACTTGCTTTTCAAATAATCGAATGTTTCAAAAGAGAACTCATCCCTCATTAGGATAAAGAAAACAATATCAGGGCTGACATCATCAACAAATTTAATAACTCGTTTTTGTAGTTCCTCTTTCCTATCTAAATATTCATCATACCAAAACGGATAAACCTCATCTGTTATTTGTTTTAAAGCAGGATAAAAACCATTGTATTCCAATGAATCACCGCGAGATTTGATGCCGTAATCATAACGCAGAAATACCGGAACTATTTTCACGAGATGGACCCTCTCCTTGAAGCTTTTTTTATTTTCATTGTATATAAAGTATATCTTTCTTCTATACTAAGGCACCGATTTTTTCATCTGTGTCAATATTATGATATTGGCTTAACTAACCAGTCAGACCAAAAAGTCATCTCAGTTTTACATATTACATTTAGGACATTTGTCCGGCTAAAAAGCTCTTGCTTTTATAGGTTTTCTTGATGTTTTGGCGATCTCCTCCTTTTGTTGTTATGTTGTATTGATCTGTGGGATGGGTGGGATGGAAGGAGCCCGCAGGGCGACTGGAATCCCACCCATCCCAGGTGGCGCAGCCAGTGGCCGCCATTTACAATAACAGCAACTACCGTGGCTGGCTTATCCGGGCGGTTAACGAGCGTTTGTGTTGTTTTTCTACAATGGCAAGGTCAAAAAGCGAATTTGCTGCCGCGGCAACCTTATCGGCTCCGCCAGGCTGAAAATATATCTCTCCACAATCGGCGCAAACCAAAGCAGCAATGCCCGATAGTTTAACTTTAACCCCTTCGCGCTCAAATTCCTGAGTGATATGTTTCCGTTCGAGTCTGCCGCCACATTCAGAGCATGGTTCTTTAGACGCATCTATTTTTTTCATGGTTTTCCCCCTCTTTGCGTTGGTGACATCCACCAAGGTCTTTGTGGAATATATGCTGTCACAATATCTATAAGTTTTTTATTTGAATAATCACAAACCACATGGATTGCCGACTTTATTTTATCATCCCATAGAAAATGTCCTAATATCAAGCATCTTTTATCCTCATCATACATTTCGATCATCCTGTTTTCTCCGAGTATTGCGGCAATTATGTCTTTCTCTGAAAAACCTTCCTCTATCATATGCCTAACAGCATGAATTTTTATACGGTAGTGTCCCTCATTAACAAGTTTCTTAATTGTTGCAAGCAATTCATCGTTCATCCGTATGCTTTAATTGCCTTTCCTCAATTATTGTAGTTGCTGAAAATCCTTTGGTAATATCAAACAACCTCCAATCCAAAATCTCTCAATATAGAAACATTTATATTTCTATCAAACTTCTGCCGTATAATCTTTGCTACTTCATCGGAATAGCTGGCCGCCATTACAATAACAGCATCTACTGGGTCTGGGTCAAGCGCTTCAGGAGAAACTATGGGGATATGTGTGGCTGGAGTATATTTACTCTGTTTAAATGATGCGGAGTCAACGACATATTTGATTTTGTCGGCTAAATTCATTAAAGAAATAATTGCAAGCGCCTGATGCCCGGCGCCCCATATTGCCACCTTTTTATCCTTAAAACGGCAAATATATTCTTCTATTTCATTTTTAAGTTGCGCCTGATATTTATAAAAATGGGATATGTCCAGTTTCCCCCTTTTCTTAACGACAGCAGAAATTATGTAATGGCACCACACTTCATTGCATTCAATAATTTCAAAACCATTTAGGCTTAATGTTGTATTTAAAGTTTCCCTGGTAAAATAAAATAGATGATCGCCTATAAATTCAGAGAAGAGCTTGTTTCGCAAAATCATATCAAAACCAAAACGGATGAACCTCATCTGTTATTTGTTTTAAGGCAGGATAAAAGCCATTGTATTCCAATGAATCACCGCGAGACTTGATGCCGTAATCATAACGTTGAAATACCGGAACTATTTTCGGTAGCGTAAAATTGATTGTGTAAAAAGGATTTTAAGCAAAAATGGCGTACCCTTTAAATAGACAAATTCACCAAAATAACTAAAGGAGGGTACACCATTGAAAATAAGTCTACCAGAAGAAATGCA
>JJNX02000106.1 GCA_000681355.2 Peptococcaceae bacterium SCADC1_2_3 | reverse complement strand
TTTATCGTTAATAATTGTTGGGGTTTAACCTGATCCAAAAATACGAAAAGATATTGAAAGAAAAAGAGAAAGTCTTATTTTTATGGCAAATAAATTGGTTTTTAGCCTGCCTAAGAGGAATTGAAACTTGTTTGGATACCAAATGTGGCTAGTTACGTATGCTGTTTTTAGCCTGCCTAAGAGGAATTGAAACGCTGTTCTAAAAACTTCTCTTCCCTTATTTGCCGGGGTTTTTAGCCTGCCTAAGAGGAATTGAAACGTATGTCGCCGATGATAAACTCTTTTGGGAATGTTACGTTTTTAGCCTGCCTAAGAGGAATTGAAACTGTCCTGACATATCATTATTACGTCATACCCTAATTTGTTTTTAGCCTGCCTAAGAGGAATTGAAACTAGTAACACCAGGAGCATATATACCTGTTACATCAGTTTTTAGCCTGCCTAAGAGGAATTGAAACCCAAAATTAAACCGTTTTTTGTAACCCTTGCAAGATGTTTTTAGCCTGCCTAAGAGGAATTGAAACGAGGAGGGTATACCCTTATTGACTGCCGGGTCTTCGTTTTTAGCCTGCCTAAGAGGAATTGAAACCTTTCACTAGCGGGACTATTCAGGCAGCCACCGATGCGGTTTTTAGCCTGCCTAAGAGGAATTGAAACTCCGCAAGGTAACCAAGCACAGAAGAAAATAGCGAGGTTTTTAGCCTGCCTAAGAGGAATTGAAACACTATACCCCCTCCGTAATCAGTAATCTTTTAGTGCCCGTTTTTAGCCTGCCTAAGAGGAATTGAAACGCGCATCTACCGCATGGTCATATTCCTTCACTGGCTGTTTTTAGCCTGCCTAAGAGGAATTGAAACTTTGAAGTTTTGCTTGAAGTCCTATTTTGAGTTTTTTGTTTTTAGCCTGCCTAAGAGGAATTGAAACCAATTCTCGAATTCCAATGTAAAGGCTGCTCCCACCGTTTTTAGCCTGCCTAAGAGGAATTGAAACCCGGAATGGGCCAATAATACGTTCTCCTGTAGCAGGTTTTTAGCCTGCCTAAGAGGAATTGAAACTCCCTGTCTTTTGCGCGTGGGTGAAATATTTCTACTGGTTTTTAGCCTGCCTAAGAGGAATTGAAACGTTCCTGCACTTTCTTCAACGCCGCAGGCCAGCTCTCGGTTTTTAGCCTGCCTAAGAGGAATTGAAACAAAAGTTTTCTTCTTATTATATATATATCACATGTCTAGTTTTTAGCCTGCCTAAGAGGAATTGAAACCATTAGTCACCGAAGTGATGTCTGAAACAGGATTCATCGTTTTTAGCCTGCCTAAGAGGAATTGAAACTAGAAGCAATATATCCTTCAATAATTCTATCTGCAGTTTTTAGCCTGCCTAAGAGGAATTGAAACTATATTTCCGGTTGCATTATAAGAGAAGTAGTCACCGTGTTTTTAGCCTGCCTAAGAGGAATTGAAACATGCATGTTTTGTAAGGGCAATGTGGGATATATTTTCTCGTTTTTAGCCTGCCTAAGAGGAATTGAAACGCTCTAGTTGGTTGGCTGTTTACCAAAGTGCCAGCGGTTTTTAGCCTGCCTAAGAGGAATTGAAACGTCGCCGGCTCAACACTGGCTAGCGCGTTGTCGGCGTTTTTAGCCTGCCTAAGAGGAATTGAAACTTCTATATATGGGGCAGTCCCTTACTGGGAATCACGAGTTTTTAGCCTGCCTAAGAGGAATTGAAACAACAAACCGTATCATTAGCTGTGGAATTTCTCAATGTTTTTAGCCTGCCTAAGAGGAATTGAAACTCGTAAACATGACTTTGATGGGTTGCTTGCTTTTTGTGTTTTTAGCCTGCCTAAGAGGAATTGAAACATGTCCTGTTCCTTAAGCTCATCAATGTCTACCTTGTTTTTAGCCTGCCTAAGAGGAATTGAAACCACAATCAGGGCAATAAACATTTTTCCCCCTGACCAGGTTTTTAGCCTGCCTAAGAGGAATTGAAACTCATCCCATGCCTCGACCGTATCCCATTTCTCTAAGTTTTTAGCCTGCCTAAGAGGAATTGAAACCTGTTAATATACAAAGCATGATTGACACAGCTCAAGGTTTTTAGCCTGCCTAAGAGGAATTGAAACTTGGAAAGACTGTTTCGGCGGCGGATATAGAATTTTGTTTTTAGCCTGCCTAAGAGGAATTGAAACTTCTCCTCATCTTCTTCTATATCTTTTTCTTCTTCTGTTTTTAGCCTGCCTAAGAGGAATTGAAACGCGTAAATTGGTAAGCGTGTTGATACCTTGCTCAACCGTTTTTAGCCTGCCTAAGAGGAATTGAAACCATAAAAAGCCGGTACAAATCCGTATACAACACTCCGTTTTTAGCCTGCCTAAGAGGAATTGAAACCCTTATTGATCCTGCCGGTTCTCAATTGCATCTTCGGTTTTTAGCCTGCCTAAGAGGAATTGAAACATGCTTCAAGATACATCAGGTATGCCTATAAACGTTGTTTTTAGCCTGCCTAAGAGGAATTGAAACCTAGCCAATCGGCTATAAGATAGTCTTGTATTTCAGTTTTTAGCCTGCCTAAGAGGAATTGAAACATATGCGCAAAGGGTTGTCTTCCGCCAAACCTTCATGTTTTTAGCCTGCCTAAGAGGAATTGAAACTCGGATCGCAGCAAATAGCGGTTCCGGGGAATTTAAAGTTTTTAGCCTGCCTAAGAGGAATTGAAACCCGTCTTTCGGTAGAGTATGTCCAGCACTGCCCGGGGTTTTTAGCCTGCCTAAGAGGAATTGAAACAATCATCCCACTTTAGTTCGATATTTGGTAGAATTACGTTTTTAGCCTGCCTAAGAGGAATTGAAACCCGGTATCATTGTTTATTGCACTTACTGCAGCGTCAAGTTTTTAGCCTGCCTAAGAGGAATTGAAACTTCCTCTACCAATCGAGTAAGGTCTCCCCGTTGAGGTTTTTAGCCTGCCTAAGAGGAATTGAAACCTCCTAATGCAAGTCCTGCTAAAAATGTTTTTGCTGCAGGTTTTTAGCCTGCCTAAGAGGAATTGAAACCATGTATCGATAAAACTCCAACCATCGTAACGGTTGAGTTTTTAGCCTGCCTAAGAGGAATTGAAACACTTTTCCGCTTTCTATTTTTTTATTTTCCATTTGTTGTTTTTAGCCTGCCTAAGAGGAATTGAAACGGAATTGAGGTGAATGGAAATGGGAGCTCCAGCGTTGTTTTTAGCCTGCCTAAGAGGAATTGAAACATTGTACTCAGCCATTTGGAACAAGTTTCAGCCATTGTTTTTAGCCTGCCTAAGAGGAATTGAAACCATAAAAAGCCGTTACAAATCCGTGTACAACACTCCGTTTTTAGCCTGCCTAAGAGGAATTGAAACCCATGAATGTAAAGGAGATAAGTGGTATGAATGTGAGTTTTTAGCCTGCCTAAGAGGAATTGAAACAAAGTACCTCCTCGTTGTATGACCACTTCTTCCTCGTTTTTAGCCTGCCTAAGAGGAATTGAAACCCTGGGATGAGTGGGATAACAAAAACGAAACTTGGGGTTTTTAGCCTGCCTAAGAGGAATTGAAACTTTTCTCTGCCCACGGTGAAATTTTCATTTTTTTCTGTTTTTAGCCTGCCTAAGAGGAATTGAAACTCAATAAGCGCACGGAGCATATAGAAAATGTAGTTGAGTTTTTAGCCTGCCTAAGAGGAATTGAAACAAAAAGCTTCTCGTTTTAATAGTGTTGTTTTTATTCCGTTTTTAGCCTGCCTAAGAGGAATTGAAACTTGTTAAGTCGAAATCATCCAGGAATCCGCTTTCTGTTTTTAGCCTGCCTAAGAGGAATTGAAACCCTTCTGTTCCTCATCATGAACAAAAACTTGTTTTAAGTTTTTAGCCTGCCTAAGAGGAATTGAAACATAACACAAACCCGCAAATAAGGCAATAAGCTTAAGTTTTTAGCCTGCCTAAGAGGAATTGAAACCAGAGAAGAAGACGTAGGGTCTATTGGGGCCTGGTATAGTTTTTAGCCTGCCTAAGAGGAATTGAAACCCCTTTTCTCCTTCGTATTCCATCCAATACTTTCTAAGTTTTTAGCCTGCCTAAGAGGAATTGAAACATGAGGTGATCCCCGCAGGGGGTACGGAGAGCGATACGTTTTTAGCCTGCCTAAGAGGAATTGAAACTAGCACTTGTCCAGATAAATGTCAAGTATTTTTTTGTTTTTAGCCTGCCTAAGAGGAATTGAAACACGCCTGACTGCTGCGTCCCAGCAGAAGAATATTTCGTTTTTAGCCTGCCTAAGAGGAATTGAAACCCCAATTCGCAATAAGTACAGGCGAATGGGCAACCCGTTTTTAGCCTGCCTAAGAGGAATTGAAACTTCTTTTCCAGCATCTCTCTAACATCCTGCATTTCAAAGTTTTTAGCCTGCCTAAGAGGAATTGAAACTCTACATTAGAATATTTGATAAACTGTATCGTCTCATGGTTTTTAGCCTGCCTAAGAGGAATTGAAACCCGGCGTAGCTCAATTGGTAGAGCAGCTGACTTGTAAGTTTTTAGCCTGCCTAAGAGGAATTGAAACCTTATATCAGTAGTAAGTGAAAGCTTGCCCCACTTAAGTTTTTAGCCTGCCTAAGAGGAATTGAAACAAAGTGGAGGCAAAACTAGGCATCAGCCTGTCCCTACGTTTTTAGCCTGCCTAAGAGGAATTGAAACCTCCTTGGATGAAATAATCAAGTACGGCACGGCCGGGTTTTTAGCCTGCCTAAGAGGAATTGAAACTTTCAGTTATATATTGATGTGGAGCAATGGGAGTACTTGGTTTTTAGCCTGCCTAAGAGGAATTGAAACTACAATCCCAATATCCATATTTATAATTTTCAACCCAGTTTTTAGCCTGCCTAAGAGGAATTGAAACCATTACCATTATCTATATCAGAATTAGAAACAATGTTGTTTTTAGCCTGCCTAAGAGGAATTGAAACTTGGTGTTCCGTTTACAAGCACCTGCCTTGTTTCTCGGTTTTTAGCCTGCCTAAGAGGAATTGAAACAAGGCTGCCGATGAAGCTATTGTTAAAGGTGGACTTTGTTTTTAGCCTGCCTAAGAGGAATTGAAACTCAACCCAACAGGCATACCCTCATCTACCACAATCACAGTTTTTAGCCTGCCTAAGAGGAATTGAAACTGGAAGGAATACAAGAGGGGAAAGCGACGGATAAATGTTTTTAGCCTGCCTAAGAGGAATTGAAACACACAGGCAGTTTTTCAAACTGAATATGTAGACAAGTTTTTAGCCTGCCTAAGAGGAATTGAAACACACAAGAACTATGCGGAAGGAGGAGATAACCTTGTGTTTTTAGCCTGCCTAAGAGGAATTGAAACCTTTGTATTTGTCAACTGAAATTTACCCCAGATCGTCATTGAAAATGACGCCACATTAAACTAAAAAGAACAAACTATTTATTTAGAATTAAACCAATTTTTGCTGCTCCAACCACTCCTTTGTCTCCT
>JJNX02000105.1 GCA_000681355.2 Peptococcaceae bacterium SCADC1_2_3 | reverse complement strand
GTTATTGCCCGGAAACAAATACTCGACGGGAAATGGGCCATGGAGGATTTGAAAAAGACCGCAACACCTTGAAGAAATTATGTCCGGCCAAGCAATACACAATCACCTGCCAAGGCCAAGAAGCATGTCCAGTGGCGCAAGGTCTTCGCATCCCGCTAGCGGAAGATCGAAGAATCTTCACGCCGATTGATCGCGCAAGCTACAAGTGGGAAAAAGAATATAACAAACGTACCAGTGTGGAACGAGTAAATAGCCGGTTAGATGTCTCCTTTGGCTTTGAACTACACACTATCCGCGGGATGAACAAGATGAAACTAAGGTGTGGATTGGCGCTGTGTGTCATGCTGGCCATGGCTGTAGGGCGAATCAAAGAAAAACAAGGAGAGAAAATGCGAAGTCTGGTGGCAGCAGCCTAAAAATTATCCACATGGAGATAACTTTCCCGATAAAATATCCTCAGTCCTAAACTGTGGAAAATAGGATAAGTATACTCATTATTATGGTAAAATGAGGAAAATAATTTAATCAATAGAGAAATATGTCATTATTTAATGTAGCGCAGTTTCAATTTACCCATTGAGAATGCTTGACCAATGACTAAAAAGCCAAAAAAGTTTACAAAGCAAAAAGCTTGTTTCACAATAGTATTTACATGTAGGATAGTTTGTGGTATATTGGTTTCCAAAAAGATTGGAGGGAATCAATATGCCACGGAAAAGCCAGAAAGCAAAATTGATTTTAAGTGAAGAAAAATGGGAACAGTTGCAGAAGATTGCCCAATCACGAAAGGCATCGTTCAGGGAAGTGCAGCGGGCCAAAATTTTATTGCGATATTCAGAAGGTCTGCCGATCGTTGATATCGGAAAGATGGTACATATCAGCAGGCCGACGATTTACAAATGTACAGGGGTACTACAGGGTCAGGTCTTGAAATATCATTTTTTAACCAACCCTTGCTTGAGTACCTTACTGACCGTTGTATAATGAATTTTTAAGTGATCTGTAATCTCTTTTAACATATAACCGTATTTTAAATGGGCACTGGCAATTCCCCTGTTTCTTTGGGTTTTCGTTTCTCCTTCCTTAAATATTTCCTCAAGACCCGGTCTGTTTAGATGCCTTTGGAATCTTGGGATTTTTTTCACCTGTTTTTTTTCGGCTAAAGCCTCTTTAAAACTCTCCACAAACTCTTTTTTACCAAGCAGTACCTGGCCCTGCAACTTATCCCATGGTGAACCTTGTCCCATCCCTTCCCCGATAAAGGCCCTGTATTTTTCTTGGGCTAATGCCTTTCTAGTGTCAAAGAAGCTGTATATCCAACCTGCCGTAAGGTATTCCGGCATTTTTATGAGCCCAGCAATAGCCCGGCAACTGCTCCATTCCCATTTTTCGGGTTCTACCACCATCCTCGCCCGTACCGGATTAAGCACAATATATCGGCAAAGTTCAAGGAGGTAATTCTCTTTTTGCACCAATACGGCCTTATATCTTCCCTGGAAGAGATGCCCGGGTTTTTCGTGTCTTCGATTATACTGCTGGGTATACACTAAAATTGAAAGATAGAGAATGGATTTGTCCTGAATGGTTTTTCGTGTCTTCGATTATACTGCTGGGTATACACTAAAATTGAAAGATAGAGAATGGATTTGTCCTGAATGGTTTTTCGTGTCTTCGATTATACTGCTGGGTATACACACCATTTAGCTGTCTCATGCCGGTAGAAATGTTAGCATCAGGGGTTTCGATCATAAGGTGGTAATGGTTATCCATAAGACAATAAGTATGACATAACCAATTGTATCGTTTTATAACCGAGCCCAGTACACTGAGAAAACATTCTCTATCCCGGTCGTCGCTGAAAATCTTGAGCTTCGCATTTCCGCGGGTAGTGATGTGGTAAACAGCACCAAGATATTCTATTCTTAACGGTCTAGCCATGTGGTATATTATAATAAACAATTTCTTATATTTCAAGACCTGACCCCATTCCCCATTACCCATCCCACTATAGGTACCATTGTTCTGTTGTTAAGAAGCTGTGGTGGGACATCCGGCTTAATCTACCGGCCGTTAACAACGAGCTTGATTGGGTCGGCTGCAAAAGCAGTGGTTGCCAGAGCGGCAACCAGCATAACAACACCAATAACTAATAGTCACTTTTTCCTCATATTCAAAGTCCTCCTTCAAAAATTTTTTACTTTCATTCAAAAATATAGACGTATTAAATGCTCTTTTAGTTCCTTTTATTAAAGAAAATTTTTTCACAATAGCCAATGTTATCGTCGGCTAGAAGTACGCCACCATATTACCTGAGAGCCTATATCGTTAATTATTGACCTTTTTAGGAAGTAATAGATGAGTATAATGTAATTAAAACAGCCAGAATGGCGATGATTATTATAATATCTGGAGCTCTGCATCATGTTACGAGTTGTCATATCTTAGATGCACAATTCCTGAATTTTAACAAGAACAAACGAGCTTCGCGGGACGGCCCAAGGAAATTAAAACATAATTTTCATACCTGGTGGGGGTTAAATTACAGGGACACCTTACTTTAAAATCAATAATTCAGTATGGTGTCCCTGTAATTTCACCTGTAATTTCCCCCAATATGGTGGCGCTTGCCCGGCAGGGGGTCAAGCAGGTTCCAATCAGCAGTACGTGCACTGTTTTTGCCGAATCGGAGGTCATCTCCTATCTGGCTTCGGGCCGGGCGAAGGATGAAATTATACGCGGGCTTTTTGAAGCAGTGGTTGACCGTCTAGAAAGCATGGCTCTCTGCGGGTAGGTGTGGAGCCGGAGGTGGCCATGACGGGCGGTGTGGCTTTAAATAGCGCTATTGTAGAAGCTTTGAGCCGCCGCCTGGGGCAGGCCGTATACGTGCCGGAAAAACCGCAACTGGCAGGAGCTTACGGGGCCACGTTGGTGACCGCCGGGAAATAAAAAACGGAGAGAAAGGTTATCAAATGCTGGATTTTCGCCAGGATGGTGAGGATCTGATTTTAAAAGTTTATGTACAGCCACGGGCGGCAAAAAATGAACTGGCCGGTTTTTACCAACGTGCTCTGCGAATACGTCTGACGGCCTCTCCTGTAAATGAAGCCGCCAATGAAGCCTGCCGGGCTTTTCTGGCTGAAAAACTGGGTGTTTCCAGATCCCGGGTAAAGATTATCAGCGGCCCCCATAGCCGGCATAAGCAGGTGCGAATATCCGGGATGATTGGGGCGCAGTTAGAGCTAATAGTAAATAAAGTAGCCCACCCTTTTTAATAAAAGCGTATCAGGAACCAAGCAAGAATGGAGTTTTAACTGTACAATTTTAACCAACAACCGGAAATATTATGAAAAGGTGCCTGGCGTTAAGGGAATAGTATCTTTGCTGTGAAACCATAGCACGATTACAGCAAAGATTTTTTGTCTGAGAACGACGAGTCAAATGACTGTGTTGTTTGTATAAAATAAAGAGAAAATAGGGGGTCGTTTTAATCACCCCCTACCGGAAAAAAAATTCGAGTTAGCCCTGGTCAATATCTTTGCGGGTGAAGTACCGTTCTAGTTCATCCCTGCCCCATGTAGTGTTTGGCCGGTAGCGGTGGATAGCGCTAACTATCCATAACACCAAATCGGAACAAGCTTCATTGTAACCCAACCGTCGGCTATACTTTTTGACAACTGGAGTAAACCGCTGTACTACCTGGTTCATGGCTTCGCTATCGCCACTTTTGGCTCTGGTAATTAGCTCCCGCAACCTTAATTTTTTTCGCAAGGATTAACACCTCCCCACAGAGACAGAAAAAACCTGCCGATCAGGGAAAGGCAGGTCTGAACTACCATTTGCAGCAGCAACCAGGCTATCATAGTGCAGAACAACTTAAGCCCTATAGCTCTGCATCTTCACCTTTCGGTGAGTTTGCCCTTAACACCGACCATCCAGTTTCTCGACAGCTAAACCGATCACCTCCATTTCCCACGTCTATCTAAATAGACATTCTTTTATGGTAAGTGGTAAGTTAGCCAAAAGGGCAGCCAGTTCTGTGAACCGCCCTACCCGGGCGGTTCTTGTATTTGGCTAGCCGGGCTATTTATATCCAAGGTGTTCTTTCAAGGCGTCTTGTAACATTTGGGAAAAATTGACTCCGGATTGTTCAGCTTTGGCGTTTAACCAACTTGGAATACTTAATGTTTTCTTTATTGCACGGTTGCTATTTTCACGGCGGTATTTCTCTGTATCTGCAATAACAAGGTTAATAAATTGAGGGTGGGTTACGGTTAATTTTTCAGATGGAGCAGGAACATTTTCTTGATTATCTTCCGCATCACATAACCACATAGCCATAGCATCTTCGGCCATTTCTATGGCGTCGGCTATATCTTTACCGCAGGTAATGCAGCCGGACAAGTCCGGGATACGGACATCATACTCACCAGAAGGCAGAGGAGTAAATATGGCCGGATAAACATATTTCATGTTAATAACCACCTTTCTTTTTTATGCGGGACTATTTCAGTCCCGCCTGCTCGAATATACCTTGCGCTGTGTATTCATTTATTTCTTTATGTCGCGGAAGAGGAATTTTTATTCCAGGCTTTTTAGGGTGTTTAGCCATATCGTGTTTTTTGCCGGGTATTATTTTCCAACCAGCGGCTTTCAGTTTTTTGTCTATGTCTCGTCGCTTCATATCTTCCGCCCCTCAGTTGAATTATAATACGTATTTATACGTATGTCAATAGTTTTATAGGGGGTCTAAAATTGCATGGGGTTAAATAAACCGGCAATGTAACCGCTACGGTAGAATTTATTCATTAACATTAACATTGCAACAAATCCGGCGCCTGATTCGTCTATTTATAGTGAAAGAATGTGCCATCAATCGTTAGGAGGTTCGGTGATTTGGGCGAATGGGAAAATATTGTCACGCAGCATGGAAATAACATCATGCGTCTAGCTTATTTTTACCTCAAAGACCGGGCGTTGGCTGAAGATATTATGCAGGAGGTGTTTCTGCGGGCCTATCAGAAAATCGGCACCTTTCGTGGTGATAGTAACATGGAAAACTGGTTATTGAGGATTACAGCCAACCTGTGTAAAGACCACTTTCGTTCCTGGTTTTGGCGAAGGAAAGCATGTAACAGGAGAAAACTATCGGGCAACGGTTGGAAATTCCCGCGGTGACCCATACACCGAGGCAATCATTAAAGAACAAAATCGTACTTTAGTAACGGCTGTTCTCAGCCCTGCCTTTAAAATATTAAGAGGTAGTAGTTTTATTTTATTCCGAGAATCTGCGTGAGCCTTTAGAAAACAGGCTTAACCCATTGATATATAAGGAACACGAGGAATTCAACTTTTCACCCAAAAGGCCTGCCTGTCGGCAGACAGGTGAAGCAAATATATACAAAAAGTGCCCTTAAAGTGGTATAATTAGTGGTGTTGAGCCTAAAGACAGGCTGGAAGCCTGCCCTACAACCCAAAGAAAAGGAGCACTTAATGGCATGATTAATAAAATTGAATTTACAGCAAAAAACCTTACATCAAATGCGGGAGTTTTGCTACTCCTTAATTATACAGAGGAACAAA
>JJNX02000104.1 GCA_000681355.2 Peptococcaceae bacterium SCADC1_2_3 | reverse complement strand
GGCGTTTTTCTAAGGACGAACTGATGGAGTGGTTCAGTGCCCCTACCCTGGATTTTCTTCTAAAAGAAGCAGAGCAGGAGTATAAAGAAGGGAAAACAAAACGCCTTTGGCCCAAGGAACAATAAGTATTGTTCTGATTATCCTGATTGGTCCCAGGGAGGGATTTTACGAACGATTAAGGCAGTATTTGGGATAAGAAAGAGGACTTCAAAATAAATTTTTTCCTTCCGAGAATTCAAGAATATACCCGGTAAAAAACTAAGTTTTGACAACAAGCCCATATTACATCATAATGTAATTATATTATAACCGGGAGGGATTTTAATTGATTCTCCCCCAGATAATGCTAGAAGAAGAACAGCATAAATTCCTTTTAGAAGAAGCCAGAAGTAAAGGTATCAGCTTATCCAAGGCTATCAGGCGTTTGATTGAAGAAAAACAACGGGAAATTTCCCTGGCGCAATCCAAAGGAGGGTTGGAAATGGCCCAAAAAGCAATAGCCGGTCCTGCCGATTATCTTCACCACGATAAGGTTACATTTATTCAAAGAATTCGGCCTCACAGAAAAAACAATCCCTTAAAGAAAAATTTTTTTCTCCCCATGGTTTATGGTATGTTATAATAAATGTGTCATATAGCTATTTTACTGACATGGGAGGTGCTTATGTTAAGATGAGTGAGGTAAGAGTAAAAATTTCTGGTGGCGGCAGGGTTGTCATTCCGGCAGAGTACCGCAAGGCTTTAGGGCTACAAACAGGTGATGAAGTTATCATTCGTATTGATAAAGGGGGATTGCATCTCTATACCCCGGACCAGGCTATCCGGCATGCCCAAAAACTAACTCGTCGCTATATACCGAAAGAGCAGTCTATTGTAGATGAGCTGATAGCAGAGCGACACAAGGAAGCAGAAAATGAGTAAACGTTGGGTGCTGGATGCATCAGCTCTCCTGGCTTTGCTTAACGATGAGCCAGGAGGGGATTTAGTAGCGGAGGCAATCAAACAAATGGCTGTAATAAGTGCAGTTAACCTCTCTGAAGTAGTTGCCAAGCTTCACGATGCTGGTATTCCGACCCATGAAATTCATGAAATACTGGAACCTCTTGGAATAGAGATCATTGATTTTAACCTTGAACTTGCTTACAGGACTGGAATGCTTCGTTTGGCTACTAAAAAAGCAGGGCTTTCACTTGGTGACCGGGCTTGCCTGGCACTGGCAGAACAACTCGGTATGCCATTGCTTACTGCTGACCGTTCTTGGAAAGAGCTGCGGTTATCTGTAGATATCCATCTTATCAGGTAAAGGTTTTCTCTTAAAATTATTTTCCTCCCCATGGAACTTTTGGGGAGGTTTTTTTGTCTAAATTAAATAGGTAACTGAGGAAAGGCTCTCCATAGATTAAAGAGTTTCTCACCAGTTGCCTGGTCAACTAGCACGCCAATGAAGAAATGGACATCTTAAAACGCACCAGGGGACGAAAGATTTTGGTAAAGGAGGGATGTTTCGAAGTTCGAAGTTCGAGGTTAGAAGTTCGAGGAAGTAAATGTTAGCTGGTTATTTAAGTAGAATTTAAAAGAGGAAAAAAGTTAACTGAATAAGTATGAAGATTAAAAAGAGATTAAAAAGATTATTAAAATTACGACAAGGAGGGAAAAAGTTTGCGTAAGAATAAGAAACTAATTGCTATTTTGACCACCTTGGTCATGCTGGCCGCTTTGCTGGTGCCCATGGCAAGTCCGGCTCTAGCAGCAACTCAAATGACAGCATTACAAAGACCTAATGTAGATGACGATAGGGATCAGAAATTGGGAACTGTGTTAATAGAAATTAGTCCAGGAGCACTAAGTAGTGGTGATTCAGTGAACTTGCGTTTACCAACTGATTTTATTTTCCGGGGTGGAGTTGGTAAAAGTAGCACAGTTACCGATGTTTATAAAAATTACATTGAAGTACCTGCTAGTTATGGTGGCGACTTAAATTTAATTGATGTAGAAGACATAAACATCACTTTGTTAAAAAATAATGAAGTAAAAGTTAGTGTTAAAGATAATACTACTTTTGTACCTGGAGGCGAAGGATATTTTCTCTTATTGCACATGGGGCAGGTTTATATTGATACCGACTTCCAAGGAGATGTAGAATTAATGGCTAGCGGTCCGTCCGGCACTGGTTTTCCTTTGGGTAAGGTAATTGTCGGTAGGGCTGGAGGGGGCGTAGTTAGTCTGGCCGTAATTGACTCCCCTACTTTTAGCGACAATACTGATAAGAAAATCGACCCGCTGACCATCCGATTAGAAGAAGATATCGCTGGAGCCTTGGAAAAAGATGATGAAAGTTTAAAAATTACGTTACCTAGCGGTTTTGAGTGGCAAAAAGTAGGCGCTGATGACATAAGTTCAATCTGGACAAGTTTAGATAAACTTAAAGCTTCTGTAGGAAATGAAGATCTTCCCCTTTGTTTAGCGGTAGAACATGTACCTGTGCTTCCCGGACAAGAAAGAACCGACGTTGATATTTATACAGACGAAGATGAGCTAATTATTGAAGTAAAAAATGAAATTACTGAAGCAGTATGTTTAGAACTCACTCTGGGCATCAATGTGGAAGATGAATCACTGGCCAAAGAGGGAGATGTTAAAGTTAAGGTCAGTGGCAGCAGTGACACAAATATATCAGAAGGAATAGTAGGGTATTACGGAGAAAATAAAGTCAATATCGACATAAAAGGAGATGTTCCTCAACTTTTTGCGGGCATGTTGGAGCAGGAAATACCGGATATAGTGATTAAAGAGACGATAAAAGAGAGCCTGACTACGGGACGAACAATTGTTCTTACCCTACCATCAAACGCTAAATGGGGCAAAATTGATGAAAGTGATAGCGATGCCAATGTGGATATAGATTTTGTTGGCTTTGTTGGCGATGACGGACGGGCAATTAAATATAAGGTAGGGAATGAAAAATCTACTGATGAAGCTGAACTAGTGCTTGAAGATATGGAAGTTGTCCTTGAACCAGGTGTAGAAGGTGACCTGGAGTTAGAAGTTAGCGGCACCCAGGGTTTGGATGGTAAGCTAACTATAGCTAAAGTTGTTACTTCAATTAAGGCAACTTGTTCAGAAAAACCTGGGGTTAAAATTGGTATGCAATCACAGGCAGCAGGTGATATAACAATAACTGAACAAATGGCCGAAGCTATTCAGGATGACAAAAACTTGATAATTGATCTGCCTGATGGCGTGAAGTTTACCACTGTACCCAAGGTAGAAGTTACTGAAGGAGACCTGGATATTGATTTAACCGGTGTAAAGCGCCAAAATGATGATAATGAACTGCTTATACCTATTGATGGTAAAAGCACAAATGCCAGTACTATTGAGATTACCGGTATAGAATATACCGTTGATCGTACCGTAGCCGAAGGCGACATCACCGTAAAAATTAAAGGCAATGCAGTAATTGAGGTAAATGACGATGATGCAATGTTAGATTACTGGAAAGAAGGTACTGAAAACAATTGCAAAGCGGGCTATGATAAAGATGATGCTGTAATATTTAAGACAAAAGATGGTTGTGATACCATTGATGTTGATAATGATGGATTATGGCCTGCTACTACAACTGCAGCAAAGGTATTTAATGCTACCAATATCACCCCCGCCCCGGGCGAAGTGAAGCCTGGTACCGCCGTCTTTAAGATTGGTGATACCAAGTACAAAATAGGCGATAAGGAAGAAACCATGGATGTAGCCCCGTACGTGAAGAATAATCGTACTTACCTGCCTGTCCGTTACGTAGCTTATGCCCTTGGCGTTACCACCAGTAACATCCTTTGGGATAACTCTAACGGAACGGTAACCTTAATTAAAGGCGACCGGGTAATACAGGTACAAATTAAAAGCAAGGTTATGCTGATTAACGGAGCAAAAGTTGTTATGGACGTAGCTCCGGAATTAAAAGACGGCCGCACCATGTTGCCCTTCCGTTGGATTGCCCAGGCCTTAGGCGCCAGCGTGGAGTGGGACGAAGCCACCCAAACGGTAACCTTGAAACTGTAACCCTTAAATAAAAGGCCCTGTCTGCCGACAGGCAGACCAAAAGCGTTAATAAAAATCCGGGTTCCTTAACGGAGCCCGGATTTTTTTCTGTGGTATTCTGGATGTTGAAATGTTATAATGTAGTTACGAAGGTGACCACAATGGAATTTGCAAACGTAAGGGAATTTAAAACTCACGCCAGCGAATTTATCCGCAAGAAAGAGGCGGTAATGGTTTTTCGAAGCGGCAAACCCGCAGGTGTCTTTGTCCCCTGGGAAGACTTAAACATTGAAGACGATGTGCGCCGGGCGGTCCTCAATGCCCTGGCGGCGAAGATTACCAAAGAGCGGGAGGAAAAAGGAATAACAGAGGAAGAGGTGTTGGAGGACTTTGCAACTTTCCGGAAAGATCGCCGTGGACGCGAACGTGGTGCTTTCGGCGTTGATCGGGGGGAAAGCATCCAATGAAATTCCTTGCC
The DNA here is from genome assembly GCA_000681355.2 of Peptococcaceae bacterium SCADC1_2_3. Classification (GTDB taxonomy): domain Bacteria; phylum Bacillota; class Desulfotomaculia; order Desulfotomaculales; family Nap2-2B; genus SCADC1-2-3. Next base: position 1,108 of record JJNX02000104.1, on the reverse strand, counting down.
GATGAGAGTAAGAACAAGTAGGGACGGTTCTTGCTTGCCTGGCAGACTTTCACATAATCTTAGGCTCGCCATAATAAAGGTATCCCAGCGTCAAGCAAAACATGTCTTTTCCAATTGAAGACTGTTTTAAGGCGGAACAATGGGGACATTGATGATGAGGGTGTCATTTAATATAATCACCCTGTTCTTTTTCCAGCACCTGTGGTATAATATCCGAAAAACAGAGGTGATTTTGTGCCGGATAACGGGTTGCCCGGTCAAAAACAACACCACCCCTACGACAAAGGTTACCGGCAACTCCTTGCCAATAAAAGGACCTTTTTAGAACTCTTCAAGAGCTTTGTCCGGGAAGAGTGGGTAAACGAGATTAACGAACACGACCTGCTTTTGGTTGACAAATCTTATATCCTGCCGGACTTCAGCGAAAAAGAGGCTGATCTCGTCTACCGGCTAAAGAGTAAAGAAATCATTTTCTACGTTCTGCTGGAACTGCAATCCACTGTCGATTACCTGATGCCCTTTCGCCTGCTGCTGTACATGGTAGAAATCTGGCGGGATATATTCCACAACACTCCGGAAAAAGAAAGGGAGCGAAAGGATTTTCGCTTGCCGGCCATCATCCCGGCAGTTCTTTACAACGGGGCGGACAACTGGACGACCGGCCTTAATTTTAAAGAAATTCAGGCAAACTATCAGCGGTATGAAAAACACCTTCTCAATTTTAACTACCTTCTCTTTGATGTCAACCGTTACCGGGAAGAAGAGCTTTACCAGACGGCCAATTTAATCGCCAGCATATTTATGTTAGACCAGAAAATAAGATATCCTGAACTGGTTAACCGGTTGCGCAGATTGATAAAAGTTTTACAAAAACTGACTCCGGAAGAATTTAGCCAACTTAAGACCTGGTTGAAAAACGTTATGAAGCCAAAAATGCCGGCCCACCTGCAAAAGGAAATGGACCGGATTCTGGACGAAGCCAATCCCTGGGAGGTGGAAAAGATGGTCACGAACCTTGAAGTAACCCTGGAGGAAATGCAGCGAGAGGCAGAGACAAGGGGAAAAAAGAAGGGAAAATTAGAAGGGAAAAAAGAAGGGAAAAAAGAAG
>JJNX02000103.1 GCA_000681355.2 Peptococcaceae bacterium SCADC1_2_3 | reverse complement strand
GGGACAAAGACAGGCAAGTGGTTAATTTTATCTGGTTGGCCTTAATTGTATTGGGTGTAATTGTAGCCGGAACGTCCGGAAAAATTGAAATAGTAACCCTGGCTGCTTTAGAGGGAGCCAATAATGCGGTAAAAACCTCCCTTAACCTTATAGCCATTATAACTTTTTGGTTGGGGATAATGAAACTCGCCGAAGCAGCGGGTTTGGTTCAATGTCTGGCCCGGTTGACCCGCCCTTTGCTTCGCTTTTTGTTTCCTGAGATTCCACAAAATCATCCCGCGTTTGGGGCTATTATTATGAACCTTTGCGCTAATATACTTGGGTTGGGAAATGCCGCCACCCCCATGGGGATGATTGCTATGCAGGAAATGCAAAAACTTAACCAGGGCAATCTCAAGACGGCTACCAGCGCTATGTGTACTTTTTTAGCTTTAAACACTTCTTGCATCACCCTTATTCCCACCATAATTATTGGGATTAGATTAATGCATAATTCGGCCGACCCTACGGCTATTGTAGGCCCAACCATTTTTGCCACTACTTGTGGCATGATTGTTGCTATAACCGTAGACCGGTTTTTGTATTTTTTTCACCGTAATCGTTAGTTTATGGTTAAGCATATCCAAGAGGCGGTTTTATTATGCTTTACTCAATAATTGCTGAAATTTCACGCTGGATTATTCCCCTGGCCATTTTATTTATTCTTTTTGCCGCCGTAATAAAAAAAGTAAAGGTTTTTGAAGTTTTTATTGAAGGAGCCCAAGAAGGCTTTACCACCGCCATTAAAACAATTCCGTACCTGGTGGCTATGCTTATGGCCATTAACATTTTTAGAGCCACAGGAGCCATGGAATTGCTAGTGCATAACTTATCTCCTTTTTTTAATTATTTTTACTTTCCCGTTGAAGTATTGCCTCACGCCATTATGCGACCTCTTTCAGGAGGAGCGGCTTTGGGTGTGGCCACCAATATTATTGCCGCCCATGGTCCGGATAGCTATCTTGGACGGCTGGTTTCTACCATGCAGGGCAGCACCGATACCACATTTTACGTGCTTACCTTGTACTTTGGTTCGGTAGGAATTACCAGGTACAGGTACGCGGTTATTTCCGGCCTGGCGGCCGATTTTACCACCTTGGTAGCCTCAGTGTTTATTGTAAATAAGGTTTTTGGCTGAGTAAACTAAATATCTCCAGGGTCAGGTTTTGAAACATAAGAACTTGAAACATAAGAATATGTTTATTATAATTCGGATTGCGGCTCAGTATTCCGAGGAAACAAAGACACTCTTGAGCTTGCCGTGCCGGATTTGACCAACTAAAAGATTTTTAACTGCTCTTTGGTGCATGTCTCCCACCTTACCTCACCGGGTGCCCCGGTGCCGACCGGGTGTACGGGCAGTATGGATTTTCCTTTTGAAAGTACAGTCTTTACTTTTTCTCCCAGCCTTATTAGTTCATCATTATCCAATACACTACCCTGCAGGCTCCTCACCAGATCGACGTCAGGCCGGGTGAGAATATCATGTACACTAATCAAGTTGTTAGGCGCTTCAATTTTCAGTCTCCCCCTAAAGCGTCCGTCGTCGCCGCTTAGGCGCAGGCCGGCTCCGGCAAGGGCTCCTATTACACCCTGACCTGTGCCTCCATGTTCCGAAAGGTGAATGCCCAGCTTCCCGGCGAGCAGGTAGGCGTCTTTTTTTTCCATAACCATTTCCTTAGCCCTGAACCCAAATTTAATCAGCAAGTCAGGATTGCTCAACCGATCCGGTACGGCAATGCAGAGTCCCGGATCCGACCCTTCTGCGCTGTGGCCGGCAAGGTACCGGGAGACATAGCCGGTTAAATCGTTTATATGGGATTTATCTAATTCAGCGGCAAAACACATGGCGCTGTTGTGCGAGGTATACGGAATATCGGGGTGAACAAACAATTGGTGCCGGGTAATTCTAAAGCATTTACCCCACTTGCGTTCCTCAATCTTTTCAATAATCTCAGCAGTCAGTTTTCCGGTTCCTTTGCTATATGCATTATCGGTGTCGTCAATGCATACCAGTACCTTCACTTATAAATACCTCCTGTATATTTCGTAATGCAAAATTTTCACCGGGCACTTTCTTTTGAGACCCTCATTCCCTTCCCGCTTAAAATCTGCAGCACAACCTCTTCCGGCAAATCATAGTTGTAGAATTCTTTATAAAAGAACTTGGTTTCAGAAACCATGTTCAGGCCGGAAAATAAGTCAGGGTATAATGTCTTCGCCGTCCATAATATCGCCATGGGTGTTTCCAAGGAACCCGGATGGCCCCAGCGGGATATGCCGTTAGGCATCTGATATACTTTACGGTTCTTTACAGCACTTAATGAAAACCACTGTCTACTGTTTAAAATATAATCAGCAACACCTGCCTCATTGACAAGAATCACGGCGGGGTCCCATAAAATAATCTGTTCCAGTCCGGCAAAGTACTTGTCCTCAATCAGCTTGAGATCCTGGTTAACCGAGACATTATTTGCTCCGGCCACCTGCATCCAGTCGGCAGGAAGTGTATCTCTGGCATCGGTTCTGGTGGCTTCGTTGACGGAATGGTATACACGGACTCTCTTATTGGCTGGAACTGCCTCCAGGTCCTTTTGTACACGTTCAATGCATCTTCGGTAATATTTGTTGTACCTTTGCGCCTTCTCCCGGGCGCCTGTAACTTGACCGATCAGATCAATGGCATATTGCTGCTCTTTAATGTTTTTATAATCAACGATCAGGTAAGGTATGCCGCTCTTGGCGAGCTTTTCCATTTCCCCTTCGCTTCTTGCTGTCTCACCCCTGATAAAAACAACATCAGGGTCGGCATTTATTAATTCTTCCAAATTTACCGCTCCCCCAGTGGAGGGCACTGCCGCTTCTTTTATGTTTGGCAGCATCTCGGTTAAAAGCTTATCCCTTTTTAACCCCTCGACAACGGCGACAATATTTTCACCTTTGCCCAGCATGGCCACCACGTGGCCGCAAAAAGCGTACAGGCAACCTATCCTTTCGACTTTAACCGGGACTTCTACAATCCGGCCTGCGCAATCCCTGACAGTTATCGTTTCTGCCTTCTTGGCACCTACCGGGGGGCGAAATGCAGACTGGTAACCGCCTGAACATCCGGCAACTATTATGCTTACTATTAGAAGCAAAACCAGGATTAGTGCCCTTAAAGCTAAAACTTTTTTCATGATTAATTAAATTACACCCCTTTGCTGCCATCCGGATTAATCAGGCAACTGTGCTTATGGGAATAATCTGCCTCAACTCGGAATCATTATCCATGCGGTGCGATACTACCTTGGCGTTGATACTGTATATCGACTTAAGATTGTCTTCAGATAGAATCTCAGAAGGGCTGCCTACCGCTGAAAAAGTCATGCGGCTCATCAAGGCGACAGAAATATCAATACTGTTGTTTTCGAAATAAAAAGCGTGGTTTGGGAAGTGAGTCGCCATAATAATTGATAGACCGGTCTTACTCACTAATTGAACGATTGTTTCCAAAACGGTTAGCTCGTTTTTAAAATCGAGGTGTGCTGTAGGTTCGTCCATAATTATCATTTTTGTTTTCTGGGCCAGCGCCCTGGCTAACAAAACCAACTGTGCCTCTCCACCACTCAACTGTGTATATGGCCTATCCTTAAAAGACGTCAATCCAACCAATTCCAGGGCTTCTTCAGCAACGGCCACATCCCGGGAAGACGGGGCGGAAAACAGCCCTATATGTGCAGCCCTGCCCATTAGCACAATGTCTATCACCGAGTAGGGAAAGGTCTTTTCGTGCAGCTGGGGAACATAGGCCAGTTGTTTGGCAGTCTCCCCGGGAGAAGTAGTTTTTATATTCCTTTTATTTAACAGTATTTCACCCCGTTTAAGCCTCAATATCCCAAGAAGGCAGTCCAGGAGCGTTGTTTTGCCACACCCGTTCGGACCCACAATGCAAAAGATCTCTCCCTCATTTACCCGGAAATTAATATTTTTAAATACATCCATCCTCTCATAGCTGAAACTGGCGTCGATGACTTCTAACATCTTTACCAACCCCCACCTTTTGTTTTTTTTAACAAATAGACAAAAAACGGGCCCCCTACCAGGGCTGTCAGAATACCCAAGGGTATTTCGGAACCTGTAATCAACCTTCCCAGGTTATCTACAAAAATAAGGAAACAGGCACCAAGGGACAAGCTGGCCGGAATAAGCACTTTATTATCGTTTCCGACCAACATGCGTCCGATATGAGGCATTACCAGGCCAACCCATCCTATGATCCCGCTGACACAAACAGCCCCTGCAGTGGCCAGGGTTGCGCACGCAATTACAATTCCTTTGTTCACGACAGTATCAATCCCCAGCGAGCGAGCCTCTTTGTCCCCCATTGAGAGTACATTGATCCGCCACCTGATGGCTATCAGCCCGGAAATACCGGCTGCCATCGGAATCCCGCCGATTACGATATCATGATAACGTGCAGTAGCCAGGCTTCCCATCAGCCAATATACGATGGTGGGCAATTGGTTATACGGATCAGCCACATACTTGGCAAAGGAAATCAAAGCCGAGAAAACCGACGAAACGATCACCCCTCCCAATACAAGCATAATGGCCGGGGTAGTGTTATATGTCCTCCCGATCAGGTAGCTTGCAAGCACTGCAAGCCCCCCGAAAAAGAAGGCAAAAACATACGTATATGACGTGGAACTAAAGAGCAGGATAGCAAGCGCTGCCCCAAAGCCGGCCCCGGAGCTAACCCCCAGTAAGCCCGAACTGACCAGGGGGTTGCGGAACAATCCCTGAAACGACGCCCCGCTGATAGCCAGGGCTCCCCCCACCAGGGCGCCTAAAATAGCCCTGGGCATTCGGATTTCCCAGACAATAGAATTGTATTGATCCGGCAAGTTGCAGGGATTGGCTGTAATCTTGCATATTAATATATTAACGATCGATGATATAGATAACGGGTACCTGCCAACAAACAGAGAAAGAAAGATAAAGGCCAGCGGGCTCAAAATTAGCAGGATATAGAATACTTTTTTACGCGTTGCCATCACCCTTGCATGCTTATTTACAGACTCTTCTACCTATTTTTTATAAACGAGTAGACTATTGCACCCAGTAAAGCCATTCCAAGCACCAGGCCTATTATCCAGCTTAATTCCTGAGCTGGTTTTTGTGCATAATCAGGTAAAGAAACACCGTCTTGCAGTCCTTGTTCAACTGTGGCCCCGCCGTCTGTTCTTTCCGGGGGGGATTTATTTGCTGTGCCCCCGGGCGGCGCCTGGGCAGGCTCTCCGGAGACAGTGGCCGAATTACCGCTTTTAAGAGCCGGTTTGTCAGTCCCCGTGTTTCCGGTTAGCAGCTTGCTCTCTTTGGGTAGATTGTTTTGATTCGCATTGTCGCCGCCGGGTGAAGCGTTTCCTTCGGGAACCCCGGTGGTAGTAAAGGATATCTCCACTTGCTTACCATGCGTAATCAATTTGGCGCAGACATTCCAATAAATGTTACCAGGGCGGCCAATTACACAGACGACAGCGAAAAACGAAATATTTACCTCACTCCTGTCAATAATTTAACCCCGGGGGTAACCTATACAATTACTATAAGCGCGGACCTTCAAGCAAACAATGACAATATTATGGGTGTTCAAC
>JJNX02000102.1 GCA_000681355.2 Peptococcaceae bacterium SCADC1_2_3 | reverse complement strand
ACTTTTAATAGGCTGCAGATATTGATATAAACAAGTTTTGCTTTTACTTTATCTACTCCTGGAGCAGGAATCGGGCTTATCTTAAGAGCATTAAAGGCTCCTTTGTAGGGGCGTTAAATTTAACGCCCCTACTTATGAAGCAAAAAGAACGTCCCCTTGCTTCTCGATAGGCTTACACCAGTGACATTTTCACTAAAATATTTTAAGGTGACATTATCACAGAATGATCACATACCAGTAAAAAATTTATTTTTCTTTTAGCTAGTTTGTGGTAAAATAATAGCAAAAAGGTGGGGAGCCTTCAATGCCTAAGATTGATCTTCCGGTCAAACGCTTGGTTCAACGAAGATCCAGTGACTGGGTAAAGTTTTTGCAGCCAGGATGCCAAAAGGAGTGGATTAAGCCCTTTAAAAGCGAATACACCCCCAAGACCCAGTCCAGATTAGACGAAGTGTTTGCCGTGGAAGATCCTAAAGGCGCCTACCTGGTTAACTTTGAACCCATGGGTTATTATGATCTTATCCTGCCTGTCCGGATGATGCGCTACCGCAGCGATATTTGGGAGGCAACTTTGCACGCCGGTCAGGGAACCCCACCTCTTTTGCAGGCAGTATTTTTCTTTTATCCGGAACACGACAATAAAAACCATCGGTTAACCGACCACTGGGAAGAACTAAAAACCTTAGAATTTACTTACCGGGTAGTACGGGTCTGGGAAGAGTCCAGGCAGTCGGTAATTGAGCGGGAACTGGTCGGCCTTTATCCCTTGCTTCCCCTGATGAAAGAAAAGGAAGGAGAAGAAGCAAAGCAGGTTTTACAAGAAAGCATTACGGTAGTAAGTAAAATTAAGGATGAAGCCCTACGGCAGGACCTTTTAGCCGTGATGGGTATTTTAGCCGGGGGTAAGTATGCGGCGGAAGTGGTATATTCAATGATAAGGAGGGAAATGGTGATGCAATCACCCGTTTACCAGGAATGGGCCAAGGAAGAGCGCATCGAAGGAAGAATAGAAGGAAGAATAGAAGGAAGAATAGAAGGAAGAATAGAGAAAGCCCGGGAAGACATTTGCAAATTTATGGTGCGGCGCTTTGGGGCAGATCCTGACGAGATAACCCAAAAAATTGGGCAGATATCCAGCCTGGAGATCCTGGACAAACTAATGGAAGAATTATTTGCCGCCAACACTAAAGAAGAAGCCCAGAACATCATTGGCAACGGCACTGCCCGGCTTTCTTAAGCAAATGATCCATTGCAAACGCGTTGGGCGGTTACATTACGCGCGCCCACTTTTTGGCGTGGAGCAGCCTTTTAATCAGGTGGCACAGGCTCGTAGGGTAGGCATCCTGCCTGCCCGAAGCCTGTATTCACCTGATTTTGATCGCGGTCGGTTCGGTAATGAAGCAAAAAGAACGTCCTCTCGTTTCCCCAGCAGGTTCTTAATCTTCCAATAATAATGCCTGAAATCCAGCCTGCCGGAAATGTTCATCTGCAGTTAGCGCTTTCTTTAACTCGTAATCCTGCATAACTACAAAAGAAATGCAATCGGTCAGACCCCATTCTTTATCTTGTCTTTTTTTGTAAAAACTAAATGCCCTTTTATATAGTTCTTCTGAAACAGGCACAATTTCTATACTTGGGTCTTCTTCAATTGACTCTAGCAACTTAATCGCTGCCTTACGATAACACCTTTTCGCTAATGCATTACCAATTTCTAACACGACCGCCCGGCTGGTCACCATCTGCGCTCTCGTTTTTTGCATCTGTTCGGCTAATTTTTCGGCACGATCGTGATATCGATCCTTTACAGAAGAAAGAGCTATTGCAAAAGAAGCATCAAGAAAAACTTTATTGTTCATCTTTTCTTTCCCCGTACAAATAATCTTCAAGACTTGACGACCAGTCCTCCGACCCTTCCAGTTTTAAGCTGCGGGCAGTTTGCAGAAAAGATTCTTTTTGCGGCTTTGATTTTTTGACAATATACACGGTCAACCTAACCTTGGTTTCCGGAGATAAATCCAGCGGCTCTTCCGGCCAAAAAGCCTTTCCATCATAAACAGCATTTAGAGTTTTGGTCATTTTTATAACCATTCCCTTTCTAGTCACAAAACTTTAATGAAAGCATTTCTTTCAGATTTTCTCACTCTTGCTTAGCAAAGCATTCTGATTACTATATTTTGGTTATATGTGGTTTGAAATTCGATATGATAGCGGTAAATAGTTTTACCAAAAGAAATATTTATAAAGGTATCGGCTATACTTTTAACTAAGTCATCCCGAATAAATTCAGTGCTGCCGTAATCTACCTGGGCTGTTTTGTTCAGGTGGTCATCGTAGAGTGCGTTTAAAAGGTTAATTAAAGGCTTTTTTGATAAGTGAAATAACCTTTTAATCAGTTCATCCATTTTTATGGCCGGGGTTTCGGTGCTCATTGACTCGCCTGCCTAAAGCAAGGTTTAACCTGGTTTTATTTTATCATGAGCAGTAAGATAAAACAATTGGAAAACCCCTTAATTAATAATAAGATAGTAAAAAGTGATATTTCAAGACCTGACCCCTATCCAAGACTCACCGGCAAGAACTGCCAAGCTTAGCTTGGCGCACTCAAGACCTGACCCCCTATCCATCAGACTTCAAGTTGAGCAGGTGTCTTTCGACCTTTTTCCGTCCGATCAAAATCGCTATCAAAACTGACAATCTCAAGGCTGAGCTTCTCAGCAACCGCATACTGATAGGCATCGTCAAAGTCCAACTTGAAACGCAGCGCTATTGCAGCCATCTTTTCCATGTCCTGAACTGAAAGCCTAAGCAGACGAACTCCTCCTGTCACTATAAGATCATTCAGAAACCTCATAAAGGTTTCAAATAGCTTGCGATGAAACAGCACAATAGCTACAGAATAAAGCGAGAACTCCGAGATATAGAGTTTCTCCTTTGGCTTTGTTCGCAGGAATTGTTCGACTTCATCAGCTTTATCCTGATTGAGAAGAAGTTCAAGGAAGATATTGCTATCTAGGAGGTACATCAATCTCCCCACCATTCGAGCATCTTGTGCTGAAGTTCCACTGATGTATACTTATCCCGCAAATCCTGTAAGGCTCCCCTCCAATCAAGCTTTAACTCGCCTTTTTGCTTTTGAGCCTTCTTCTCTAGTAAAAACTCCACAAAAAACCTTGCCTCATCCTGAAGATCAGGGGGCAACTGCTCTACCAATTCTTTTAATGTTGACATGCTTTCAACCTCCCTTAAAGCAGGGTTTAACCTGGTTTTATTTTATCATGAGCAGTAGGGTAAAGCAATTGGAAAAACCCCTCTAATTAATAAGATAGTAAAAAGTGATATTTCAAGACCTGACCCCTATCCCCCTATCCCGCTATCCCGTTGAAAAAAGTAGTTAATAACAAGTGTTATGTCAATCATTTTTTGCTCCTCTTTCTGATGCTTTTTCATATTTTAAAACTTTTACAATCTGTTTCTTAAATGATGGTATATTATTCCGTAAAGTATCCCACACAGCTTCTAAGTCAATCCCGAAATAATCATGGATTAAGACATCCCTAAAGCCCGCAGCTTCTTTCCATTCTACATCGGCATATTTCTTCCTTATCTCTTCCGGAATCTTTTTTACCGCTTCCCCGATTATTTCAAAGTTTCTTATAACAGCATCAACAGCCATGTCATTTCTGCAAAATTCTTCAAAAGAGACGTTACTTGTATATCTTTCTATCTTCTCAATACAGGTTACGATATCCTCTATAAAAAGTATGTAATCCCTTCCCCGCTCAGACATATTCAACCTCGCTAAAAATCCTTTCCTTCAATCTTGATTTTACCGCATTTTTTATCACAAGATCCACGTTCCTTCCCAGAAGCTCTTCAAGGTAATATTTTAATCTCATATAATTAAAAAAGTCCTTGTGCCCCTTCTCAAATTCAACAAGAACGTCTATATCACTGCTTGCGGTCTGTTCTTCTCTAATAAATGAACCAAATATTCCTATTTCTTTAATATGAAAAACCCTCTTTATTTGCTCTTTATTCTCTTCCAATTTTCTTTCTATCTTCTTGGCATCCATTTTGCATCCCCTCTCTTTTTCATTTATTACTCAGGTAGGGCTTATCGATTTCATAGATCATATCTTCACAAAATTATTTTTGGCGTTTTCCAATTTAAACTTATCTTCCGAGGATAAAGAAGGATAACTCTTCAGGATTTCTTCCCCGGCCAAAATACCTGAGGACAATTCTCCTTCTTTTTATATTTTACCACATTACGCCTTGTAGTAACAATGATACCCGAATCCTATTATCCTTTTCACAAAAAAGGACGGGTTCACTCCCGCCCGAAGTTATCCTCAAACCGCACGAAGCAAAAAGAACGTCCCCTTGCTTCCCCTGGAAGATGTAAAATCAAATCCAGCGCCGCGCAGTGATCTCAAAACATTCAAAGCCGTATTGTAAAAACACCTCAAATGACATATAATAATACTAAACAATTCTTTATATCTAAAGAATACAAAAGAAAGAGGTGCTTCTATGAATCTGGCGAAGGTTTCCCCCAACGGTCAAATCACCGTACCTGTTGAAATACGACGCAAGCTCAATATTAAGGAAGGCGATAAAATCATATTCCTGGAAAAGCCCAATGGTGAGATTGTCCTTCAAAATTCCTCCGTCATCGCAATCCTGCAGGCGCAGGGCAAATTAGGCAATATTCAACTTTTGGAGGATGAAATATTACAGGATGTCATGGATATCCGCTATGATAAGGAAAAGTAGCTATGAGAATCATGATCGATACCAACGTAGTCATCTCTGCCATTCTAAAGCAAGGCTCCGTACCGGATATTGTTTTAAATGATGTCTGCGAAAACCATGATCTGATTTTATGCGACTATATTATCAGCGAAAGCTACGATGTAGCGAAACGGCGTTTCCCAGATAAAATTGATGTTTTGGACGATTTATTTGCCCAACTGCGGTATGGTCTTGTACCTGCACCAAGAACCGGTAAAATTCAAATAGGGGATGTAAATGACCAGCCTATTCTTACTGCCGCAATTACCTATGGTATGGATATTTTAATCACGGGAGACAGGCACTTTTTGGAGCTTGATTTGGAAATCCTTCAAATAATCACACCATCTGAATATAAAAAGCAATATATTGACGGATTATAGTCCATTATGAGTGACCAAAGAAATAGTTAAACCTATTCTGGAGCAGGAATCGGGCTTGGCCTGCGGGCAGGACTTTCGCCTGGCCTATTCCCCGGAACGAGCTAACACCGGCGACTAGGAACACACCCTCCAGACCATTACTAAAATAGTGGCCGGCCTGAACGAAGAAACCACCCGCCTGGTAGCGAATCTTTACCGACTAGTAGAATGTTTCGTAATTAACGTGATCCACCCTGAAAATAGATTTTCATCTTCCTCATTTGACCTAATTGGGCTAAAACAGGAACTAGAGCAGATGTTTGGGCGAAAAATCAATATTGTAACCCCAAATTCAATACACTGGTCTCCTGACTTTATCACTTCAGAGCGATTTTTGCCCATTTCGACCCCAAAAACTCAGTAAAATCAAGGCCGATATATTTTTTCCGGAAAAAGTGTAGTGGCAATATAGACATCCAAAGTGCATGTATTATACTTGCATACGCCTAATATTAGTGGTATAATTAAGCCATGTTTATCAAGATTACCAAATCAGGCCAACATAAATATGCCCAACTGGTGA
>JJNX02000101.1 GCA_000681355.2 Peptococcaceae bacterium SCADC1_2_3 | reverse complement strand
CATCAATTGAATAAAATCCTGCATAAAAAACACCTTCCTTTTTTACTTTAAAATATAAAGGAAGGTGTGATAAACTGGTAGAAGAAAATTTAAAAAGACTACCGCGAAGCGGTTTAGTTCAACAGCGAATAAAAGGATAATTGAGAATCATCCCCAATCCACCATAAGAAAATATGGGTGTCTAACAGTATTTTCATTTTTCGAATGCTTCTAAAATAGATTCGGGAAGAGGCGCGTTAAAATTAGGGCTAATGCTGACTTTTCCCTTAGCACTACCGGGAATACGCTGGGTCAGCCGTTCTGGAATGGGAACTAAACAGACAACCGGCTTTCCGGCTTTTGCAATCACTACTTCCTCATTAAAGGCTTTAGATTTTGGATTTAGGTTAAATTAATTTTCTTTTGGCTAAACTTTAGGAAAAAATAAAAATACTGGTCTGCAATAGGGGTAAGAAAAATAATACCCAAAAATTCTTGACATCATCTTCCTCTTAAATTTCCTTTAAATAAGGAACATTTCCATGTTATAATATTTTAGTGGTTTTACTTTTTCTTTTTTTACCTTTACTTAATAACAAGCATTAAAATATTTTAAAATTACTTAAGGAAAAAAGATGGCTTTACACGAAATAAGAGTAATCAATCACCCCTGGATACCTGATCCTAAAGGCCAGGATATTCTTTATGAAATTCAACATGCCCTTGGGCTCAAAAATATTACCCGGGTGACTACGGCTAGGGTTTACCGTCTGGAAGGTATTAACGAAAAAGAGGCGTATTTTTTAGCCCAAAACCTTTTGGCGGAGGATATTTATCAATCTTACCGCTTAAATGAGCCGGTAATTACCAATGCAACGGCCGTGGTAGAAGTGGCTTATAAACCGGGAGTAATGAACCCCGGGACTGCCTCGCTGATGAAGGCAGCCCGTGACTTGGGAATTAATAATTTAATTGCCTGCGATTCCAGTTGGGAATATGGTTTTTTTGGCCCTGGGGTTACGACCGCAGACATAAATTTAATTTTAAGACGTTTGCTGGTTAATGAAACGGTAGAGCAGGTGGTTACTAGTCGGTCGTCGGTCGTCGGTCGTCGGTCGTCAGGAGAAAAACAAACTACGAGCAGGCCAACGGGCTGGAAGCCCGTTCTACCGGAAGCCTACCCTACTTTGGGCAGGCAGGATGCCTGCTCTACTTTGGGCAGGCAGGATGCCTACCCTACTAGACCTTTAACCCTAATTATCCATGGTTTGGCTCAAAAAACAAAAATCATCCCCCTAAGGGCAATGAATGATCAGGAACTAATGGCTTTAAGCCAGGATAAATTATTTCTTGACCTGGAAGAAATGCAGCGGATAAAAGATTATTTTATCTCTCTTGACCGGGACCCCACCGATTGTGAAGTGGAGACAATTGCTCAAACCTGGTCGGAACACTGCATCCATAAAACTTTTAAGGCCAAACTGCTGGTTAACGGCCGCGAAAAAATGCCGCTTTTAAAACGGCTGCAGCAGGCTACCCAAAAAATTAATCACCCGCTGGTTCGATCTGCTTTTGTGGATAATTCAGGAGTTTTTGAATTTTACCAAGGCTGGGCTATTTGCGGGAAGGTAGAAACGCATAATGCCCCCTCGGCTATTGAGCCTTATGGGGGAGCCATGACGGGCAGCGGGGGTGTTTTCCGGGATATCATGGGCACCGGCCAGGGGGCAAAGGTAATTGCTTCCACCGATATTTTTTGTTTTGCTCCTCCCGACTACCCGGCAGAAAATATTCCGGATGGTTGCTTACACCCTCATTATCTGTTGCGCCGGGTGGTGGCCGGGGTAAGGGATTACGGCAACCGTATGGGCATTCCCACCAATAACGGCTCTGTTCACTTTCACCCTGACTTTCGGGCCAAGCCTACGGTAATAGTAGGAGCGTACGGAATTTTGCCTGTAGAACGTTGCCTAAAAGGAAAGCCCCGTTCTGGTGATTTAGCCATTGCTATTGGGGGGAGAACAGGCCGGGACGGAATTCACGGCGCCACCTTTTCCAGCGGGGAAATGACCGCGCGCACCATAGAAGTAAACGCTAGTGCCGTCCAGATCGGTCATCCCATTGAAGAAAAGAGGGTAGCGGACGCAATTTTAGCGGCCGGCAAGCAGGGGTTAATTCGGGCTATTACCGACTGTGGGGCCGGCGGTTTTAGCTCTGCTTTAGGGGAAATGGGCGCCGAAACCGGGGTTAAGATTTACCTGGAACGGGCCCCCTTAAAGTACCCGGGACTGGCTCCCTGGGAAATCTGGGTCTCCGAAAGCCAGGAAAGGATGGTACTGGCCATAGACCCGGAAAAGGCCGATAGAGTGCTGGCTATCTGCCAGGCTTTAAATGTAGAGGCCATTATCATGGGCGAATTTAATGATGACCACCGGCTTTTGGTAAGTTATTATGACGAGGTGGTTTGCTCTCTAGACATGGATTTTCTTCATCACGGATGGCCCCAAAAAGCTAGACGGGCTGCCTGGCAGGCCCCGGTTTTTGCGGAGCCTGATTTGCCCCCTCCGGCCAACTGGGAGGAAATTTACCTTCAAGTAATGGCCCATGGAAATGTCTGCTCTAAAGAGCCAATCATACGCATGTATGACCACGGAGTCCAGGGGACCTGTGCTCTTCCTCCTTTTAACGGGGCAAACGGCGATGCCCCTAATGACGCGGTGATTTTAACCCCTCTTTTAGGCCAGCCTTGCGCGGTAATAATAAGCCACGGCCTAAACCCTGTCCTAAATAGAATTAACCCATATTACGGTAGCCTTTGGGTTATGGCGGAGGCAGTAGCCAACGCCGTAGCGGTGGGAGCAAACCCGCAGGAACTAATGCTTATTGATAATTTTATTTGGCCTGTACCGGAGGAAAATTTTCTGGGAGCTTTAGATCTGAGTGTAGATGCCTGCGTTGATTTTACCCAGGCAACAGGAATGCCCTTCATTTCCGGTAAAGACAGTTTATCCAGTACTTACCGGGGAAAAGACAGCCTGGTAATCCACATTCCCCCCGTTCTTTGTATTTCTGCTTTTGGCCGCTTGCCTGACGCAGCCAAAACGGTCTCGGCAGATTTTAAAAAAGAGCATAGTCAGATTGTCCTGGTGGGTTGCCGCAACCCCATGGAAATGGCCGGTTCTGTTTATTATGATCTGGCCGGTTATATAGGAAATAACTTACCCAAAATTGATTTAACCATTTTGCTCAAAGTATACCAGGCCATACATCAGGCCATAGCCGAAGGTGAAGTGCTGGCCTGCCACGACATAAGTGAAGGAGGGCCGGCAGCCGCACTAGCCGAAATGTGCTTTGGGGGCAGCCTCGGAGCGGTGATAAACATCCCGGCTGAAGAAAAAGCCGAAAACTTTTTGTTTAACGAAACGGCGGGCTGCTTTTTGGTGGAACTGGACCAGAAAATTAACCCCTCCGGACTTTTTGCCGGTGTACCCCATAAGGCAATTGGCTATACCGTTAGTCAAAAAGAAATTGCCGCCTACCGGCAAGAAAAACTGCTTTTTGCTTTACCTTTAGCTCAACTAAAAGAAGCCTGGCAAAGGCCAATGAAGGAGGTTTTTGGTGGTAGTATTACCGCCTAAAATTTATGCCGCCAAAGGTTTGCATCCTGCGCACCGATGGAACTAACTGCGATTCAGAAACCTTTTATGCCTTTAATAAAGCGGGGGGAGAAAGCGAGCTTGTCCATATAAATCAATTGCGTCAGGGAGAAGTAAAGCTGGCTGCTTATCACATTTTAGTTATCCCTGGGGGATTTTCCTACGGGGATGACATTAGCGCCGGTAAAGTCCTGGCGGTAGAGCTTATTTCTTTCTTAAAGGAACAACTTGCTGAATTCTTGCGGGCCCAAAAGCCCATTTTAGGAATATGTAACGGCTTTCAGGTTTTAGTCCGCACCGGTCTTTTGCCGGCGGGCAAGTTGGGGAGTATTAACGCCGCTTTAACGGCCAACGAAAGCGGCCGTTTTGAATGCCGCTGGATAAAAATAAAAATAGAAAAAAATAATTGTATATTTACCCAAGGTCTGGACAATAAAATAATTTATCTGCCCGTTGCTCACGGAGAAGGTAATTTTTACACTGATCCTGCTACTTTAAACAATATTGAAGCCAATGGTCAGGTAACTTTTCGCTACGTGGATAAAAATGACCGGCCCACCCAAACTTACCCTGATAATCCCAACGGCTCCTTAAATGCCATTGCCGGTTTATCCGATCCCTCAGGTTATATTCTGGGGTTAATGCCTCATCCGGAACGGTTCACCGAGATTTTCCACTATCCAAACTGGCGCCGGAATAACTTAAGGGAGCCTCAAGGTCTGGCTATTTTTCGCAACGCTATCCAATACGCAAAAAATAGTTAACTATATTTTTTTCAAATGCTCGCTAAACGCTTGCTAATTTATCAAATTATTTATATAATTTACGTAATTTTATATAATTAAGTCAATATGCGGCTAAGGAGAGATCCTTTTTGGATTTGTATTTACAGGGAACCATAGCTTTGCGTCTTTTATTCGCCTTCGTTTTAGGGGCACTCTTAGGCTATGAGCGCCGGATGCAGCAAAAGCCGGCGGGTTCACGTACTCACGCTCTGGTTTGTTTAGGCTCAGCAATTTTTATGATTATTTCCATTTATGGCTTTGCCGACATTCCCGGCCAAAGAGATCCGGCCCGTATTGCCGCTCAGGTGGTTACCGGTATGGGTTTTATTGGAGCCGGAGCAATTTGGAAAGAGCGCTCCTGGGTAGTAGGTTTAACCACAGCATCCACGTTGTGGGTAAGCAGCGCCATTGGGCTGGCAGTGGGAGCAGGGATGTATCTCCCGGCTATTATCGGTACTTTTTTAAGTTATCTGGCTTTAGAACTTCATAAATTTGAAAAAATATTTTCCAACCGGGAAAAACGAGCGGAAAAACGGCAATTAATCAATAATTTAGATCTGGAATATTTAAAAAGTGGATTAGAGGGCATTTTTGATCAACCAACAAAAATTCAAGTTTTAAATCTTTCTAATCCGTACGTTTTTTCTTTTACTTTTAAAAGGAAAGTAAAAGATTCATTTATTTTATCATTAGCTATTAAAGGTGATACTCTCAATTTAATTCTTATGTATCTTCCTGAATACCTGCGCGGGAAAAACTATACTCCAAAAATATTTACTTTGCTTAAACGCTGGTCTTTGGAGTATAAATTTAAACAAATTACCCTCACCTCAAAAAAAGAATTTAATCCTTTGTGGTTGAAACTTGGTTTTCAGCCAATGGGCGATTGTTCCTTTGCTTACCGTCTAGTATAACGTTTCATTTAATTATTTACGCATAAGGTTGCTTGTGTTATATTGATTCCAAAAACGACTGGAGGGGACCAATATGCCACGAAAGAGCCAGAAAGCAAAGTTGATTTTAGACAAAGAGCAGAAGGAGCAATTACAGAAGATTTCCCAGTCACGAAAGAGGCCGGTCAGAGAAGCGCAACGGGCCGGCATTTTATTACGATATTCAGAAGGCATACCGATCACAGGCATTGAGGAGATGGTTCGAGTAAGCAGACCGACGATTTACAAATGGATAGAGAGGGCATTGGCGATGGGGATTGATGAGGGACTGAAAGACAAGTATCATCGGCCGAAGGAGCCTGTGATTACGCAAGAAGCGAAGGCCTGGGTCATCAACCTTGCCTGCAAGAAACCGACGGATTATGGCTATGCAGCTGAGACATGGACGCGGAGCGCTTTGGCGGATCATGCAAGGAAATATGCTCCGGAAGCGGGGCATGATTGTTTGAAAAAAGCGGCCAAGGCAACGGTTCAGAGGATTCTGGATGAGCATCCGATACGCCCCCATAAAATGGCCTATTATTTGGAGCGGCGAGATCCTGAATTTGAGC
>JJNX02000100.1:1507-6081 GCA_000681355.2 Peptococcaceae bacterium SCADC1_2_3 | reverse complement strand
TAACCTACTTCGGAGCCAAGAATAGTGGTTATGTACAGACGTATAAGTATAGTTTAGTCTGTTAAAAAGTTGGGGGATTTATACCTTAACTGGTGAAAAGCAAAAAAGATAAAAGGAGAAACAGGGGCAGATTTATAATTGGGCGGTAATTTGACGCAAGTAAGCCGCAAAATCTTCTTTTAAGTCAGGGTGG
Source organism: Peptococcaceae bacterium SCADC1_2_3 (assembly GCA_000681355.2). Taxonomy (GTDB): domain Bacteria; phylum Bacillota; class Desulfotomaculia; order Desulfotomaculales; family Nap2-2B; genus SCADC1-2-3. The sequence continues at coordinate 5,888 of JJNX02000100.1, read as the reverse complement.
TGGGCCAGGGCAAAGTCTACCGTAGCCTTAAGGTAGCCCAGTTTATCACCTACATCATAACGATGTCCCTCAAAGGCCAAGCCATAAATAGGCTGCGTTTGCTTTAGCTCCCTTAAGGCGTCGGTAAGCTGGATTTCCCCTCCTGCTCCTGGCGGGGTGTGGGCTAAAAGTTCAAATATTTGGGGCGTAATAATATATCTTCCCATAATAGCTAACCTGGAAGGTGCGGTTGCCGGGTCTGGTTTTTCAACCAAATCATTAACCTGATATACCCCGGGCCGGATAAGCCGGGCATCAAGTATACCGTATTTATTTACGTCTTGAGCGGGTACTTCCTGAACAGCCAGAATGGTAGCTTGAACTTGCGAGTATAAAGCCAACATTTGCTTTAAACAAGGGGTTTTATGGTAAATAAGATCGTCACCTAATAGAACGGCAAAGGGTTCTTCACCCACAAACTTCCGGGCACAAAAAACCGCGTGTCCTAACCCGCGCGGCTCCTTTTGCCGGACGTAATGAATATCTACTAACTCGCCCAACTCCCGCACTATTTTTAAAAGGTCATGTTTTCCTTTTTGGGTTAAATGTCTTTCTAAGTCTGGTGATTGATCAAAGTAGTCTTCAATAGCCCGCTTCCCGCGGCCGGTAACAACCAGTATATTCTCAAGGCCTGAAGCTACCACTTCTTCAATAATATACTGGATAATGGGCTTATCTACCAGCGGCAGCATTTCTTTGGGCAAAGACTTGGTAACGGGAAAAAAACGTACCCCCAGGCCTGCGGCAGGAATAACTGCTTTGCGAACTTCCAAGAATAACCCCTCCCAATTCTCAAAGTTCGAACCTCGAAATTCGAACTTCGAATATGCAGACTAGAAGCCTGTCTTCCGTTTTCTTACTTATGAACACGCTGGTAAATTTTAGTTAAAAAGGGCAGTTTCAACCTGGGAAGACCTTTAAGTAGACCTATCTGATTGGCCAGTAAGATAATTACCAAAGCCAAACCCGCCAGACATAACAGGGCCTGGTCAGTAGCCAGCATATTTAAAAGGACCGCGCTTCCACCCAGGACTATACTTACCCCGTACATAACCAGCACAGCCTGCCGGTGACTCAAACCCCTGGCTAAAAGCTGGTGGTGCAGGTGTTCTTTGTCAGCTTGAAAAATGGGCCGGCGCTTAAAACAACGCCGGACAATAGCCGATGCCGTATCAATAATGGGAATACCTAAAATCACCACGGGCAGTAAAACCGAAATAGTCGTAACGCTTTTGGTGAGGCTTATAACGGCCATGCTGGAGATGGCAAAACCAAGCAGCATAGCTCCTGAATCACCCAAAAAAATTTGCGCCGGGTAAAAATTAAACCGTAAAAAACTAAAAACAGCCACCGCTAAAATAAGGGTAAGCATAATTATTTCCTGCTGACCGGCGGCGCCAAATACTTTCCACTGGGTTAAAGCAACTGCCGTCATGGTTAAAGCAGCAATACCCGCTACCCCGCTGGCCAATCCATCCAACCCGTCAATCAGATTAAGGGCATTAGTAACCCCTACTATCCACAAAATGGTAAAAGGGACGCTTATCCACCCTAAAGGCATAATATTACCGTTAAAAGGGTTGTTAACAAAATCAACCGTTACCCCAAAACCAACCGCACAACCTGCAGCCGCTATTTGACCGGCCAATTTTAAAACAGGAGAAATTGTCTTTATATCATCAATAATACCCACTAAAAGAATAATCGTAAGCCCGGTTAGTAAACCAATCAATGGCAAATTAAGCGGCATAGCCAACATTACGGCGCAAACAAAACCGGCGTAAATGGCTACTCCTCCCAACCGGGGCATTACTTTTTGGTGCACCTTGCGCGGGCCCGGCCGGTCTATTGCCTTGACCCTAAAAGCCAGCCTTTTAACCTGCGGAGTTAAAAACCATACTACCAAACCGGCCAGCAAGAGAGCAAAAATTGTTTTTAGCACTATATCCCTTCTTTAATTAATTAAATAACCATTTAACCAAGCTTAACAGACAACCCAACCCTTGTCTCATTTATTTTTACTAACCACTGATTACTAACCACTGACCGTTAATATAAAACAGTGTCATTTTATCACCTTATCCGCAACAGCAACAAACCCTAAAAAACGATAAAAAAAGAATTTAACAGACAATTCTAGGCTAAAAACATAAATTTAGGCGGTATTTTGTTACTTTTCTAAGCTAAGCAATAAAATACGGGAGCGTAAACTGGTTAAGGTAAACGCCACCAATACTTTTTCTGGCGTTAACGGCATAGCCCACCACTGATTTAAGACCGGTAAGGCAGCTAAGGATGATTGCCAGGAAACGATATTAATTAATTTTCCGGTCCCCGATACGGTAATTAGCGCCTGGGTACCTAAGTCAGCAATCAAGGCATGTCCATCCGAAAGTTTTACGGCATAAACCGGTTGTTTAAGATAACCGGGTTTACTAACCGGCTCCTGCGTTGAAGGCTCTAGTTTGGGGTAAGTTCCGGTTCCGTACTGCCAGACTATTTGCTTTTGAGGGGTAAGTTCAAATACCCTTCCCCCTACCAGGCCGCGGTCAACTACCAGGGTGTTTCCGTTAGTCAGACGGGTAGCCTGGACCGGGCAGGCTAAATGCCCGGGTATCCCTGGAGGCACCGGTTTTCCCCAGCCATAAGACCAGACAACTTTTTTGTCCGGTGTAACTTCAATAATTTTAAAGGGTAAAGTAATTAAGGTATGACTATTTGCCAGGCGTTCGGCATAGCGGGGTGCTTGAGTTAAAGAAGAAAAACGGTGTTCCCAGACCATATTCCCTTGCGGGCTTACCTCACAAACCCGGGGGATGTATGGTGAACCAGGAGCACCAGCATCGGTTAGCAGGTAATTTCCGTTAGCCAGGCGCAAAGCGCTGTTTGCCTGCACGCCAGGAAAGGACCAAACTTCCTGCCCGTCTAAGGTAACCTCTGCTACGGCCGGTTTTTGATAGCCTACCCGGCAAATAAGTAAATTTCCTGAGGGTAAAAGGTCAAAAAAATTAGGGTGGTTAACTTTAAAATCTTCTTGATAGTCAATAGCCAGGCTAGAAGCCTGGCCTACCAGTTCTTCGGTGGTAGCTTCCAAAGCTATGGCCGGAAAAGCAAATAATAAATAAGCGGCGGCCGTCAGAAAAATAACCAGGACAAAAATTTCTAACCTTGGCTGTTTTATTTGTTTTGGCTTTAGTTTGCTTTGAATAAGCCAGGCAAACATTAAATATAGCTCCTTTACCTTTATTTACTTGTTGATAAATATGGCGGGAGGATTGTTTTGCCATATTACTTTAGCCCCTAAGGCTTCGCTTACAAAACGTAAAGGCACCATGGTTCTGCCGGCCCTAATCTGGGGTGGCACATCCAGCCAGACCTTTTGTTCGTTAATTAAGGCTTCTTGTTTTCCCATTGTTAAAAGAATAGTCTTGTCCTCCAGGACTGCCGTAACGGTAGCGGTAGACTGGTCCCAATCTACTTTTGCCTGCAGGGCCTCAAAAATGCCCCTTAACGGCACCAGCACCCGTCCCTTTTCTATTTCCGGCGGAGCGTCAAAGAAAAGGTGTTTTTCATTTAAGTAAACGGGCACCTGGTGCAAGATTAAAAAGGCGTTGGCTATCTTTCTTTCTTTGCCGTCAGAGGGACGGTTGACAATTTTATCTTTCACCCATATAGCCGAGGAACCGCCCCCGTCTAAAGCCGCGGCGCTTTGCGCTCCTAGATCCACCATTAAGTAAGCCATTTCTTCCAAGCTTAAACCGGCTTTAAAATCTTTCTGGCGTCCATCAACCACCACAAATAACAAGTGGCCTTGTTTATCTACGCCGACTGCCGTGCGGGCAGCCCGCTTTAAAATACTGCCGCGAAAACCTTCCACCACCCCCTGCCACAGAGGTTGTCCCTCTAAAACCAAAAGCGGCCCGGCCGTTACCAGGTGTTTTAGATTAGGAATAGATTCTTTAGCCGGATCGTAATAGCCTAAAAATAACTGGTTATTTTCCTTAATTCCTACGGCCGTACGTAAAAGATCTTCGGTGCTCAACAGTTGCCCGTCCTTTATTAAGGCCCCGATGGGAAGCCCGCCGGAAGAGTTAAAAAAACCTCCGTTAACGGCCGCCACTGCCCCGTGTCTTTTAGCAATTTGACTTAGGGTTTCCAGTTGCCCTAAATTATCGCCCCCTATAGCTAAGTGAACTTCCAGTAATCTTTGCGACGGGTTAATTTCCACCACGTACCCGCGCAGCGGCTCATCATCCCAATTCCGGCCGGCTAAAGGATAGTATTTTACTCCCGGGGCAATTTCTTTAGCGGCCTTAGCGCTTTCAGCAAAGGATTTTACCCC
>JJNX02000100.1:0-1419 GCA_000681355.2 Peptococcaceae bacterium SCADC1_2_3 | reverse complement strand
ACAACTTCCTGATAGGTGGGAACGTTGGTGTACCACTTGGCCGGGTCATTGCCGGTAAGGTAGTTTACCTTTCCTTCGTTAAGACCCAGGGCTTTAACGCTTGCGTTTTTGTTTGCCCCGGCAAAGTTTAAGCTAAAGGAGGCCTCTCTGGTTAATTACGTTTCCGGGGAAGAAGCGCTGTTTTTGTCCGGCGGTAAAACCTGCTCCTCTAATACTTTCTCCCCGGAAACCTTTTCCACTACTTGAAAGACAACCTTTTCCCCGGTAAAATAAATGGTACTCTGAGGCAGCTTGGCATAGTAAAGCACCGCTTCGTTTAACTGCCCCTGGTTTTCAATAAAATAAAGAGGCAGCTTTTGGTACGCTTCCAGCACCGCCGACCTGCTCTTCTCCGCCCCGGCCGGCTTGATTTCTCCTGCCATAGCCGGCCCGCCGCTAAAAACAGCACTCAAAGGAGCAAAGGAGAGCAAAAAAGTTAGTAAACAACCCAAAAACTTCTTTAGCATAAATATCCCCTTTCTTTGAAATAAGTTTGTTAAAGAAAGTTTCGCTTTTTTTTAAATAATCCTGCTGGTAAATGAGGAATATTTTGCTTTTTTGTCGGTGGGTGAAAATCTAATTGTATTTTCAGAAAAGCTTCTTTTGGATGATCTGTACTTTTAAAAAATACCCCTACGCCTGCGGTAGGGATTTATTCAACCCTTCTTCAATGATACGCTGCGCTTCTTCAGGTGAACCGGCCGCAAAAAGCTGAGTCAGAACATCATCCAGGATTTCCAGGTTGGTCAACCGCCGGACTTTTTCCTGGATTCCGGCAGGGTCTAGGCCAAACCTTTTGAACAGGAACTGGCAGATGGCGTCCTGCTTTGCTTCTGTCCTACCCTTTTCCATGCCTCTTTCCCAACCTCTACTCTCAGCAGTTTTCATAGATGAAAAATAATCCATTTTCCCCTTCAGCCGGGACAGGTACTGCGCTCTTGTCTTCGGGTCCTGGCTAAGCCGCTGCCATTCTTTGATTGCCTTTTCCAATACGGCGTCATTCATCGCCTTCACCTCCAGTGCCCTGGCAATTTTTTGGTCTTCCTTCGCTTCCAGCAAAAGAAACCATTTGGTTAGCGGGTCTTCCTCTTCTTTTAATTTACCTCTTTCCCAGTTCTTCAGCATCTTGGGCAACTCAATAAAACGAATTTCTTCTACATCGGTAAGCTTGAAGTTTTCTGTTTCTTCCCGCAGGTGAAATACCGTATGATATTTTTCTGTTTGTTTTAAGAAATTATAGTCCAGGATGTTGATGCCGATTGTTTTTCGCAACTCGGAGTATTGCATCCCAATAAGCATTTGGGAGGTAAAAACAACGCTCCAGTAATAAGTTGCTCTTTTTTGCATGTCGTGTTCGTCGGCTACCTGAATTTCTATGGT
>JJNX02000099.1 GCA_000681355.2 Peptococcaceae bacterium SCADC1_2_3 | reverse complement strand
CCGGGGAAGCTCTTTGTTTAGCTGTTTATCGCCTTTTTGCGCAGGAGAAAAGGGAACGTTTGCACTTGAAGGAAAATCTCTTATGGCCCTGGGTTATTTTTGGCTGCGCGCAAAAATACGTGCTTGGCCAGCTTCTTACCAACGGGCAAAAATGGTTTAAGATTACCGGTGATGGCTTAAGCGTCAAATATATTCCGGAGGAGTGGTGGGCATGTGGCTCTATGCTGATTATTTAGAAGTGAGGAAGGATTTTATCCCGGTCTTTGCGGAAGAGCAAGACCGCAACCAGCCGGCCGCCTGGAAATATTTTATCCCCCATCAGGGGTTACGGGAAATTTTATACGGGTTAATCCGGGCCTTTGAACGCGGCGGCCCCAGAGACAAGATGTCCTTGTGGATGCACGGGACATACGGGACGGGGAAAACTTTCGCGGCCTTTGTTTTCAAACATTTGCTGGAAGATGACCCGGCAGAGGTGGAAGATTACTTCCGCAAGCACCAGAAACTACTCGATCTATGGCCGCGCTTAAAAACCCTGCGGGAAAAGGGGCCTTATCTGATCGTCTATCGTTCTGGTTCTGCTCACGTTACCTCATCCTTAAAATTTTTGGTAGAAATTCAGCAGGGGGTTAAAGAAAAACTTAGGGAAAAGGGGTACAGCAATACTGGCGGGGGAGCCATTTGCGACGCTATTTTACAAAAACTAGCCAATCCCCAAAGTACCTTTGACTGGCCCAAGGCCTTTGCTCAGTACAAGGGGGAGTTTCTTGATTTTTCTTTGGCGGAGGATGTATTAAACAAGTTGAGGGCGAGCGACAGAACACAATTCGTTAATCTGGTGGAAAGGGTGGCGCAGATTCTCGAAAAGGAAAGCGTTATGGTGATGGACGATCCTTCCACCGCTAAAAACTGGCTAAAGGAAATTATCCGGCAAAATTCTCTGGCGGGCATTCTTTTTATCTGGGACGAGTTTAGTGACTTTTTTGTGCATAACGTTGCCACAACAACCCTGCAGGAACTGGCCCACGCCACCGCGGAAATCCCTTTTTATCTTTTTTTAATTACGCACAAATCGCCGCAAACCTTTAAGAGAATCGACGAAGACACCAGAAAAAGGCTCCTGGATCGGTTTCACAACTTCCATTTTGAAATGAAACCAGTGACGGCCTACCAGCTAATGGCCAACGCCATTGAAGCAAAAAAGGATGCGCAACAACAATGGGAAATCAGAAAAGAAAGTTTATGGGGCCGAGTGGAAAAGGCAACTGTGAGCCTTTTGGGTGACGAAGCACGCAAAGAGGACTTTAAAGGTCTCATTCCCTTACATCCTTTTGCGGCCTTTTTGCTGGCGACGATCTCCCGGCAGTTCAGCTCCAGTCAGCGAACCCTGTTTCGGTTTTTAAAAGAAGAAGTTGACAATTCTTTTCTCCAGTTTATCCGGGAATATCCCCAGAATAACTGGCTCTGGCTGACTGCCGATATTTTATGGGACTATTTCTTCCGGGACGATAATCCCGAACTAACCGAACGGGTCCGGGATATCATGGGATATTATTATTCGCGCCGGGAGCAAGTCGAAGGAGAAAATGAAAAAAGGGTCTTTAAGGTGTTGATGCTTCTTTTTGCTCTGGAGCGGCAGATGCCTGGGGAAGTATTTTTACTCCAACCCACCCGGGCGAACCTCGAATTGCTTTTTGTAGACACTCCGGTGGCGGCAGAACTTAAAGAAATCAGCAAAAATTTGCGGCAACGTGATTTAATCCGTTCCCTTTCCAGCGGCTCCGGTGAAAAATTCACCATTCCTTCCGTCAACATAGACGAAAGAAAGCTGGAAGATTTAAGGAAACAGTTCAAAGCGGTTTATCCCTTGGAAAATATTGTGACTTCCACCAGGGCGGAAATCGGAAACGATTTAAGCAAGGTTTTTGCTCTCGACGGGGCGGCGGCTCGCCGGCAAAGATTGACGGTGGCTTCTTTAAAGGATTTGAAATTCAGGAGAGAGCGGGTGGAACCGGCGCTGGAGCCTTACCAGATCGGTAATGTGCTGGTGGTAGTGCAAGATGAGGAGCAACTGGAAGAGGCCGAATCCCTGGCGGTGCAACTGTCTGGAAAATCGGAATGCACCGCTTACCTGGTGCTCCAGGCGCCTTTCAGCCAGAAAAAGTGGGAAGAGTGGATAGACTATAAAGCCTACCATAGATATTATAGCGATGAAAAAGATCAGGATAATGCCCGCTTTTATGCTCAGCAGTTGAAAAACGTGATGGAAAAATGGTTGACCATGGTCCGGCTCGTAAGACATAAAGCATATTTTAAGGGGGAAGAAATTGAGATTGTCGGTCAGCCGGGTTATGAAAAGTATTTTCAGCAGTTAACAGCGAAAATTTTTCCTTACGCTCCTGAGCAGTTAACCCGGATCAATACCCTCTACGCGGGAAGTTATGGAAAAGTTGGTGCGGAGGTCGGGCTGGGGATCAAGACAAATATCACGGAGCCCTATAAGTCCTTGATTTTTGAACTGAGAAAAGAGGGTTTTTGGGAAGGGGACGGTTTTGTCAAAAAACCCGAACATTTCTTAAGCCGGATGGAGCAGGAAATTAAACGGGTGTTTGTTGATAATGAAAACGTGAGGTTAGGTGAAATCTGGGGAATCCTCCAGGCCTCTCCGTATGGTTTAGCACCTTCACCGATAAGTATTACCTTACTGGGGCGCCTGCTCAGAGATTACGGGCAGGGTTATTACTACTGGGACGGGAGTAATTCTTTTCCCTTAAATCACAATAAGCTGGCCGAGTTGATTGAGGACGTTATGAAAGGAAAAAAGGGCTGGGATGACTATGAAATCCGGCGGGCTTCGCCCGAAGGTGAGAAATTTTGTGAGCTGATTGGGGAAATATTTAGCTTACCTGCCGGGAGTACCGCTTATCCGGAGGAAGCAAAAAAGGCCCTGCGCAATAATCTGACGACAATGGGTTACCCGATCTGGGCGTTAAAGCATCTGTTAAAAGAACCCAATCCCGACTTTGAAGCTCTAAATAATGTTATTGAGAAGATTGGAACCATGTTAAGCACTCCCGAAAATACAGGCCTCGACCTGGGTGGAAGCCAGTTCAAGGATCTGGTCAACGATTTGCTCAAAACAAAGGCGAGCTTAAAACAGTTGGTTTCCAAAGAGAATTTTGCCGCCGGGATGAAAAATTTGCTCATGGAAAAGCAGCCCGGCCTGCTGGAAACGATGGAACGCTTGAAGATTGATTTACCTTCATTTATGTCGAGACTGAGGTTGACCTTGAATGAAGAAAGCTGGCTTTGGCGAGAAATCCAGGTTGCCCGCCGGTTGCCGGAACTGTATGCGGAACTGGAGCTTCTTGAAGCCCTAAATCAACTTTTTGCGGTGGAGGAGCAAAATCTGGAAAAAACAATTGATTATTTTGCCGGTTCTTGGTTGGAGAAGGCAGGAAAACTTCCCTTAAGCATTTTAGCCGAGGTAGACGACATTTCAATTAAAGAGATTATAAACGATCTTGATGAACTGGTTTCTACCCGGGGGAAAGGCTTTAACAAGAAACTTGCGCTGGCCGGGCAGTTAAAAACAACAAAGCAAGAAGTTCGTCAGGTGCTTAAGAATCAAACGGGGGCTTTGCAGCGATGGACGAAAAATCACCTGAAACAGGAAATTACCCTTGTTGAGGCAGAAGAAATCTATAAAGGATTATCTGATTTGAGGCAGGAAAAGAACCACGAACAAATCAAAAGGGCTGTGCAAGATCAAATCAATGTTTTGGGGCAGCGTAAATTGTTACGAAAAGCAAGAGAAAAATGGATGGCGCTTACCCAAAGTGAATCACCGTCCGCCTGGAGCAGGAAACATAAGATTTCTATCCGGTGGGTGCTGGAGGGGCCGGCATACGCTAAGTTGTTTGCGCTGGTCAACCGTCCGGAAGGGAGAACGCAGAGCGAATTCGAGGAAGCCCTAAATTTTCTGGAAGAATATGCTGAAAAATTAAAGATGTTAGTCCAGGAAGATTTTGCCAACGATAAGTTTGTATCCTTTATGGTAAAGGATTACAAAGAACTTATCCAGGTAGTGGATGACGTTGAAGACTTAAAGCAATTTCTTTTCGTTAATTTAGGAGAAGATGTTTTCAACTGGCACGAAAGATTAAATGAAGTAAACAACCTGATCAAACGTTGGGTTAATGAGTTTTATCAGAGAAAGGCTTTTCGGAAAGTTTTGAGTAAAATAGATAATATGCCGGAGACCCAGGTTAAAAATATGCTTAAAGAGCTGGCAAAGAATCCTTTAGTGGGAAATCTTTTGTTGCGCAGGGGCGAAGAAATTATCGCCGGAAATGAGAATTTAAAGGATGATTAATCTTCGCGGCTATCCTTTGCCGGTCCAGGGAGGTAGGAGTATATGCAAGGGTTTAATGCGACTGATCCTCTGTTAGATTCTTTAAGACAAGAAGCAAAAGAGATTACCCGTTATCCTGTACGATTTATTCTTGTCCAGGGTTTGGACGCCTGGCGAAAGCTTGTAGAGGGCTTGCGGTTGGTGGTTGACGAGGTTTTTGTTCTCTCTCCTTTGTGTGCTGACCAGGATACCTTTCCTTATCTGGGGGAGATTATCCCCTTGCTTAAGGAAAAAACCGGAAAAGTTTTGGTTTTGCCGTTGGCGGAATGCTTGCGTTTTAACGGAGGGTTCCGGGCGGTTTTAAGAGAGTTGGCTATCTGGGAAGAATTAGGTAACAAAAGAGTTTATATTCCCCTTTTGGGAGTTAACGATATTTTTGAAAACGAAATGAGTAAGGTTACCCGTGCCCGGCAAGGAACGCTACCAGAGGTTCTTTCCTTAAAAGGCAGCAGCAAAATGGAGGTATTGGTTCTACCTTTTAAGTTGAAAAGGGATGTCGGTAAAACAGCTATGGGCATAAAAGCATATCTGGAAACCTGGGAACGAGGAGGTCGGGACGAGTTTATCCTCGTTACCCGATGTGCTGCATATTTAAGCGGTCGAATGGGAAATTTTGAAGTCCGGGTTTATCAAAATGGTTATGAGTTTTTAAAAGAGCAGGCTCATGATTTTACCAGACTCAGGCCAGAATGGGGGAATGAGCGCCAGTGGCAGTGGCTGGCTGAAGAAATTATGGAGCACGAGGATCTAGATGCGCTGTCAGCAAGATTGTTAAACGTTAATTGTTATGATATGGATCAACTGTTTTCTCGTTGGGGAGATCTTGATTCCGATCAGAAGTGGCTTTTCTGGGTCTGGAGCAAGCTGCGGGTTCCTACCGGGACTTTGTTTGAATTGGTTTTAAAGGACAGCATGGACGTAAACCAGTTAGCGGAAGCAGTTGCCAACAAGCCGTTCAAAGAAAAATTTAGCCTTAGGCTGCTCGTAGAAAGAAGAGAATTGTTAAAACGAATGGGAACAAAGGAAATGCCCCCTTCGTTTTGGGAACTTTTTAAAAAATTACCGGATCCTTTGATAAAATTACAGTCGCTGGCTGGTTTAACTGGACGGGAAAAAATGGAGGTGATCCGGGCGATTAAAGAATTGCTGGAAAGTGGGGCAGAAAAAGATGCCTGGTGGTCTTACCTGGAAGTGGTCTATCCGGAATTGGCTGATTACCTCGCGGCTTATTCTTTCGAAGATGACTTTCTAACGGAATATTTCTGCTTTTATAACCTTTCCCGGATCTTGGATTCTCCCCGGGACGAACTGTTGAGTATGGCCAGGAAAGCAGCCGAAGAAAAGAAAATATGGTCATTTCCCACCAGGGAAAGCGTATTGGAGAAATACCCACGGCATATCTTTAAGTTTTGGATAGATGGAATGGGTTTAGAATGGCTAAGCTTATGGA
>JJNX02000098.1 GCA_000681355.2 Peptococcaceae bacterium SCADC1_2_3 | reverse complement strand
TGAAGAAACCAAATCGGAACTCGGGATGGATCATTACGAGGTAAGGAAGTACCCGAGCTGGAATCGTCACATCCTGATTTCCATGCTCAGTCATTTCTTTCTCTGGCATATCAAGATAAGGTTGGGGGAAAAAAGCACCCATTATTACTCTGTCGCAGCTTAGGATTCTACTTACGGCAGTATTACCCTTGAGGACATTCTCAACAGATGATTTGATCATGTTGGTCGGTTGGATACAAAGGAAAAATTACAAAGCCTATCTTTCCCACAAGAAAAGTAAATTGATTGGTAAGTACTTAGTCTAAATATCGTTGTAGTGATACAAAGGAAAAATTACAAAGCCTATCTTTCCCACAAGAAAAGTAAATTGATTGGTAAGTGCTTAGTCTAAATATCGTTGTAGTGATAAAGATTCTTTTGTTGGCCCGTACACGGCCATCGGCAAAGGGAGCGTTTTGGAAAAGGTAAGCGTGGAGCACTCGGTAGTGCTGGAAAACTGCTCCCTTAACGGCGTTGAGCGCATTGAGGACAGTCTAATCGGCTGTAATGTGCGGGTAAGCAAAGATGCAAATAAGCGCAGGGCTTTCCGGCTATTTTTAGGCGATGACTCAGAAATTGCGCTTTAGTTTTAAATTAAGGAGTGAAATTTTAAATGCGTTTGCTGGTAACGGGCGGGGCAGGGTTTATTGGCAGCAACTTTATCCGGTATATGTTGAGCAAATATGATTATCAATTAATTAATTTGGATAAATTAACCTATGCCGGTAACCTGGAAAACCTGGATGAAATTAAAGATGACCCACGTTACACTTTTATCCATGGAGACATAGCGGATGAAAAATGTGTCCAGGAGATTTTTACCCAAGATATTGATGTAGTGGTCAACTTTGCGGCAGAATCACTCGTAGACCGCAGCATAGAAGACTCCGGCGTATTTATCCGCACGAATGTCGAAGGCACACGCGTGCTCTTAGAGGCAGCCCGCAGGTACGGGGTGGAAAGGTTCATTCAAATCTCAACCGATGAAGTTTACGGTTCACTGGAGACGGAAGGCTATTTTACCGAAGAGTCCCCGCTTGACCCCGGTAGCCCGTACTCGGCAAGCAAGACTGCGGCGGACCTGCTGGCGATGGCCTACTTTAAAACCTATAATCTGCCGGTAATCATCACCCGCTGCTCGAACAACTACGGGCCATACCAGTTTCCTGAAAAGCTCATCCCTTTAATGATTACCAACGCAATTGAAGATAAACCACTGCCAGTGTATGGTGATGGACTAAACGTGCGGGACTGGCTGCACGTCCGGGATCATTGCGTGGCCTTAGATCTGGTTATGCGCCAGGGCAGGCCCGGTCAGGTTTATAATATAGGCGGTAATAACGAAAGAAAAAACATTAATATAGTGCGCCGGATACTTAAAGAATTGGGTAAACCGGAATCTTTAATTACTTTTGTTAAAGATAGGCCTGGGCACGATTTGCGCTATGCCATCGATGCTACTAAACTAAAAAAAGAATTAAACTGGCTTCCCACATATGCATTTGAAAAAGGGCTTCAAGAAACAGTAAACTGGTATTGCAACAACCAGAAATGGTGGCAGAAAATAAAGTCCGGAGAGTACCGGAAATATTATGAGCAGATGTACGCTCATAGATAAATTTGATTTAGGCAGGAAAATATAATGAAAATATTGATAACTGGTGGAAAAGGCCAGTTAGGAAGGGATTTAGAAAAAGTACTATTGAATACGGGTAAGTACGAGCTTACTTGCCTGGGGCATGATGCGCTTGATATAATAAAGCCAGGTAATGTCCAGCAGATAGTATTAACTAACAGACCAGAAGTAATAATTCACGCCGCCGCCAATACCAATGTAGACCAGTGCGAACTGGATAAGGACAGCGCCTACCTGGTAAACGCTTTGGGCAGCCGCAACGTGGCGGTGGCGGCAGCGAAAATAGGAGCTAAACTAGTATACATAAGCACCGACTACGTTTTTGGGGTTAGGTCTTCACATTTGACATTTGTTGAACTTTGCGGCAGGGCGATCCCCTACACGGAGTTTGATTTACCCGATCCCATTAACGTTTATGGGAAATCAAAACTGGCCGGGGAACAATATGTGGCCAGCTTATCTAATAAATACTTTATTGTGCGCACCTCCTGGCTTTATGGGCGCCATGGTAAAAACTTCGTTAAAACCATGTTAGATTTGGCTAAAGAAAAAAATGAAGTTTCCGTGGTTAATGACCAGGTGGGTTCCCCCACCTATACAAAAGATCTTGCCCGCTTTCTAGCGGAGTTGATCCAAACGGAACTTTACGGAATTTACCATGCCACCAACGGCGGCTTTTGCTCATGGTTTGATTTTGCGCGGGCTATTTTCCAGATGGCGGGCCTGGGCCAGGTAAAAGTGAGGCCGGCTTCCACGCCGGAATTAAATCGCCCGGCTCCCCGGCCGGCTTACTCGGTACTGGACAACTACTGTATAAGGCTGGAGGGGCTGCCTGCTCTGCGTCCATGGGAAGAAGCCCTGCAGGAGTTTTTGTCAGAAATACAAGAATGAAAGGGTGTTTTATTTTGATCGAGGGTGTAAAAGTAAAAAAATTAATCAAGCATTGCGATGACCGCGGGTTTTTCATGGAAATCTTAAGGGATGATGATGAGCTTTTGTCTTGCTTTGGGCAGGCTTCTATGTCCAAGGCTTATCCGGGTGTAATTAAAGCCTTTCACTATCACGAGCTCCAGGATGACCTGTGGTTCTTTCCGGCAGGCAACGCCCAGGTGGTGCTTTACGACCTGCGGGAAGGTTCGCCAACAAAAGGAGAAACCAACGTTTTCTACATGGGCGAAGACAACCCAATTTTATTGGTTATTCCTAATGTGGTGGCCCACGGCTACCGGGTGCTGGGTAACGAGCCGGCAATAATCATTTACTTTACTACCAACTCATATAACCGCTCTAATCCCGACGAAAAACGCATCCCATGGAATGACCCGGCCATTGGTTTTGATTGGACAACGAAAAACAGGTAGCCGTCCGATTCAAGGGAAAACCTTTCTACTGCCGGGCGGGGCATTTTCTGAGCAAAGTGAAAATAAGGTAGATTTTTTGCGGTTAAAAGCACTGGAAATACGATAAACGCCCGGGGTATAATATTACAGGAAAAAAGAAAAGGGGACGGTTCTATTTTTTCTTGGCAAGGGCATCTGTCAAGGAGACGATCTTTTTGCTTCATAGATTTTACGCAAAGTTTTGCTTTTATGATAGGGGTAAGGCGACCCCGGAGGTCATCGAGGTACAGCAGGGCGATTACTTGAAAGAAGACGACATTGTACGGTTTGATGATATTGAAGAAAACAAAACCTGAGATAGTTGCATCACCGTTAATTTAATAAAATATGTAACTACTCAGGTTCAAAGGCACAGAGCACCAAAGGCACAAAGTTTATTTGGTTTGCTATTATTGTAAGCATAAATTTTTTGTTCAAGCGCCAACCACAGGCTGGAAGCCTATGCCACCGGTTGTCTCCCTACCTACTAGCAGGCAGGTGTTGTTTTTTTCTTCTTATTCTTTGTGCCTTTGTGCCTTTGTCTCTTTGTGCCTGAATAGTTACCAAAATATTCAGTTTTCAAGTTTCAATGAGCCAATTTTTAAAACAAAAAAACCTTATTGCCGACTTCAACACCAATGGCAGGAATGATTTAATTGACCTGATACTTTTGATTAGGAATTATAATAAAGAAAGCTTTGCTTATTAAAAAATCATAGGCGAAGAGAATATTTTGCAAACAAGACCACCGTTTTTTAGCTGTTATTATTTACATATTCAAAGTATTGTGTTAAAATTATCCCAGTTAAAGAAACACAGAAGGTGACGTATTGTCAGCAATCAAAGGGATCAACAGAATAAACGATTATGCCTTCAAACGAATCCTTGGATCAGAAGAAGGTAAAGAAGCCCTCTTAGGGCTATTAAACGCCGTGCTCAAACCTTCACCAGGCAAAGAACTTGAGAGCATTGAACTAAAAGATAGAGACATCGACCCGGAACACCTGGTTGACCGGGGCGCCAGACTGGATATTCTGGCTAAGACAACTGAAGGAACACTAATCAATATTGAAGTCCAGATAGCCAACGAATACAATCTTGACCAACGTATTCTTTATTACTGGGGGCGGGTCTATTGCGGTCAGTTGACCAGCGGTGACCTTTTCAGCAAACTAAAAAAGACCATCAACATCGTGCTTTTAGCTTTCAACTGGTTTCAAGACAACCGTTACCACCGGAGCTTTCACCTTAAAGACGATAAAACAGGCGAGGCTTTAACTGACCTTTTGGAAATTCACATCCTGGAGATTGAAAAAATTAAAGGCCTTGGCCGCAGACCAAAGGATGCTTTAGAAGCCTGGCTGGTCTACTTCAGTAATTTAGAAGGAAAAGAAATGGAGGAGATTGCGATGGAAAACCCGGCCATCAGAAAAGCACTGACCGTTGAAGAAATGTTCTGGCAAAGCGAAAAAGAACGCAGGATTTACGAGTTGCAGGAGAAAGCACTGCATGAGAGGCTTTCTGCACTTGCTGAAGCCAGGGCAGAAGCTATGGCAGAAGGTGAGGCCAGAGGTGAGGCCAGAGGTGAGGCCAGAGGTGAGGCCAGAGGTGAGGCCAGAGCAAAACAGGACGATATTTGCAAATTCCTGGAGAAAAGGTTCCGGGCAGACACCTCCGGTCTGCAACAAAAAGTACATCAAACATCAAAACTTGAGGTACTGGACCGGATTCTAGAAGAGCTTTTTAGTGCCAGTACATTAGAGGAAGCAAAGGGGATCATAAATGGACAGGTACATTGATTTATGATTGAGAAGCAAGGGGGACGTTCTTTTTGCTTCATAGATTTTACGCAAAGCTTAAAATTTAGTAGAGGGATAGGGGTCAGGTCTTGAAATATCACTTTTTTTCTGGGGAAGCAAAGGGGACGTTTTTTTTACTTCATAAGTAGGGGCGTTAAATTTAACGCCCCTACAAAGGAGCCTTTAATGCTCTTAAGATAAGCCCGATTCCTGCTCCAGGAGTAGATAAAGTAAAAGCAAAACCTGTCTATATCAATATCTGCAGCCTATTAAAAGTGCTACACCATGAATTTACAAATGGCTTCCCGGGCTTTCTCTTTAGGTTAAAAGTTAACCAGATAAATACCGCAGGGCCTTCCACATCTATTATCTTCTTTGTTACTCCTCTTCTAATACTTCCTCTAAAATCTTAGCAAACTCATCTAGACTGGCAACTTTAATGCTCTTTTTATGGAGGGACTTTAACACCGCAGGATCATCAATAAGCTCAAGCTTTCTGCTAATCCCTTTTTTAATTATGCCAAAGCGCTCTTCTAAGATATCCAGGATGTCTTCCTGCAAAGCCTCAAGCTTCCCACTTTTTTTCCCTTTCTCTATACCTTTCTCTATCCCTTTCTCTATCCCTTTCTCTATCCCTTCATTTATCCAGTCCTGCACAATGCTTGCTTCCCGTAACATTTTCATCTCCTCCTTAAAAAATTTCAGTAAAAAGTCTTTGGGGAAATACCTTCCGGCTACCGTAACGGCTAAAGATAATGCCTCAGCCCGCCATTTTTCATCTCCACTTTCAAAAATCAGCTCTTTACTCCTGGCCAAAACCTCTTCGTTTTTTTCCTTGGTTAAAAGAACCAACAGGGGGGCTAATTCCTTTAATTCCCCGGCGATAATTTCTTCAATATAATCCCAGAGTTTAATTGCCTGGTAGGTAAAGACATTTTCTTTTCTGCCTTGGTAACTTACTACATATTCTTGGGGTAAATTTTTATATTCTCTTCGTTCTAGATAGATAACTTTTGAAATAACTGGCTTTTTGTTGCTTGCTGTTAGAAGGGCATTGTAGATATGCATTCTTTCTGGCAGGTCCATTTCATGATGCATTTGAAAATCCAGATGGAGGATATACTCCTGTTCTTCATCCGTAAGACCGTAAACAAAATCAAGCCTTCTTTCCGGCAAGTTAATCTCTGGGTTTTCAATGGTTTCAATGATTAGATTTTCTATTGACCCTAAGGCCAGTTTAATGAATACCTTTGGATACTGTTTAGCCAGGACTTTTAGGCTCCGGTCATAAATGTCTTTTACCGGCAAATCTCT
>JJNX02000097.1 GCA_000681355.2 Peptococcaceae bacterium SCADC1_2_3 | reverse complement strand
CCACCTTTCCCAGGGTGCCCGAATATTGTCTTGCTACACCAACGGAGTGTTTTCCTTGCTTTGGAAAGCCGGTATCATCAATTAACCATGCTACCGGAGGCGTGGCTATCGATACCATTTTTTCGACCAAATGTTTACGTACCGGTACGTAATCCCAAGGGCTTTGCCCTATAAACTGTTGCATTGCCTGGACATTTCCATCATTCATTTTTAAGGCCATAGCTTCGACTAACTTTCGTTCGCTGTCTGATAAAAGACCACGAATGTAAACTTCACCCCAGTGACGTCTTTCGGTTCTGCCGACCAAGCTTAATAGATCCGAGAGGAAATTTTTTAAACGGGTTTGGTATTTCTTTAAATCGGATGTTTTCATGAGCGTATTATCTCATGAAAAATACCATAAGTCAATATTACTTAACGTTGTAATACTAGGCTAAATTAAATTTGGTTCTTTCTCATTTCAAGTGGGCAACTTTGTTAAGACATTTTATCGCCTCTATATTTGAAAATAAATTAAAAATTTTTTGTATCATTAAACATGGATATCTTTACTTCATTATCATCTAATTTAACTTTTCCAATCACTTTTGCAGGTATTCCAGCAACAACTGAAAAGTTGGGTATACTTTTATTTACTAAAGCATTTGCGCCTATTAAGCAGTGATCACCAATGCTTACACCGCGAAGTATAACAGCTTCTACACCTATAAAGCAGCAGTTTCCAATGTGAACAGAAGCATATTCATAAGATTTCTTTCCACCACTTAATGACCATTTTACAGTATCATGGGTTAAAATTCTTACCCCTGATGAAATTGAACAAAAACTACCAATTTCTAGGCCTCCAGAGCCATCAAGCGAACAAAACGGGCCAATCCATGTATTATTACCAATTTTTACGCAGTATGATGTTTGTGCCTGGGCATAATGAGAAACTGCTCCTGAGGGCATCCCAATCACCCGCCGATGCTCTTATTCCAGACATCGAGGACTCAGTAATGCCTGCATCCAATAAGCAAATTGCACGAGATATGGTTAAAGAAAAAGTCTCTTCGGGACTTTTTAGAGACTTTAAGGTTTTCCCCCGCGTAAACGATAGAGAAAGCGGCCATTGTCTAAAGGATGTTTATACTTTAACCATTGAAGGCGTAACCGGTTTCGTTTATCCTAAAGCGATGAGAGGAGAAGACATCTATTTCTTTGATAAATTACTAGAAACAATTGAATATGAAAAAAACTTTCCCGTTGGCACCTTTAAAATTGTCCCTCTAATTGAAACAACAGCCGCAGTTCTTAATGCTCAAGAGATTTGCTTGTCTTCTAACCGAGTGATTGCCATCGCTTTTGGATGCGAAGATTTTGTTGCTGATGTGGAGGGTGTTCATGACCCCGAAGGAAGAAGTTTACAAGTGCCGCGTGCAATGATTGCAATGGCCGCTAGGGCTACCGGGGTTATCCCTATAGACACGGTTCACATCAATGTTCATAACCTAGAAGAACTTGAAATTAATGTTAAATTAGCCCGGATTCTGGGATTTGAAGGGATGTTAATCCTTCATCCCAAAGAATTAGAAATCGCCCATAAGTATTTTTCTCCAAATGAAAAAGAGGTCGAAGATGCTAGAGAGATGTTACGGTTATCCGAAGAGGCTGAAAAAATGGATAAAGGTGTGGCTGTCCTTAATGGGAAGTTTATAGGACCTCCTATGGTGCTTCAGGCGAAGAAGATCCTTGAACAGGATAGACGCATCAAGCAAAAGAATTTCTAAGGTGAATAAACTAATTCGTAGAGATTGATAATGATGATAATTCTAGTAAAGCTAGGGAGGGTTTCGCAATGTTTGACGAAACAAATATAGCAGAGGAAAAGGCATGGCTCAGAGAAAAACAAGCTACTAAAGCAATTGAAGGTTTTAGAAAAAGGAGAATAAATGCTCAATATGTGAAAGATAAGGGAGAAGCGCTTTCCACAATCTTGCAGATGATACCTCCTGGGGGGGGGGTAACTGTTGGTGTGGCTGATTCGGTTACACTTCATCAGATAGGTGTTATCTCCAAATTAAAATCGTTAAATCAGAATGAAGTTTTCGATCCTTTTGAGAGAGATGACCAGGGTTTCTATACACGAGACATAGACACAGTATTCAAAGTAATGAGGAGGGCATTAACAGCCGATTATTTCTTAACCGGAGCAAATGCCATTACCTTGGATGGGAAAATAATTAGCACAGATGGAACAGGTAATCGTGTAGCGGCAATGATCTTTGGCCCTAAAAAAGTCATTATCGTCGTTGGCGTCAACAAAATAGTTAAGGATGCCGAGGAAGGCATACGAAGAATTCGGGAGGTTGCAGCACCTATGAATGCAGTGCGCCACTTGATAAAACATCATAATAAATTTGGAGAATTGCCCTGTGTTAGAACAGGATTTTGTGTTGATTGTAACCATCCTCGCAGAAACTGCCATTATACCGTAATAGTCGAGGGAGCCATTGAAAGGGAAAAAGACCGAAATCATATAATAATCGTTGGAGAAGAGTTGGGTTTTTAACCTAAAATTAGGAGGTTTATTATGTCTAAAAAAGTAATTATCATCGGTGGCGTTGGCAATGGAACAGTAGTTAGTTCCGTTATTGAAGATATTATGCGAGAAAACCAAGAATGGGAACTTTTGGGCTTTCTAAATGATCAAATGAAAATTGGGGAGGAATTGAACGGATTTCCCATACTTGGCACAGTGGATGAAGCACCTCGCTTTAATTTCAAGGATTGTTATTTTATCTATACTTTGCACCAAGTCAAAAAAGAATTAGAGCGAATAGAGCGTCTACATAAACTTGGAATTAATGATGAGAAGTTCGCTACTCTTATACACCCAACAGCAGTTGTATCTCGGAATGTTAAACTTGGCTACGGAGTTGTGTTAATGCCAGGAGTAATTATATCACCGAATGCGGTTATTGAGAATCATACATTGCTTTATGCCAATTCCTTTGTGGGGCATGATACAATAATAGGTAATTATTGTTTTATCGCCAATAATGCTAGTGTTGGCGGAAGAGTAGTTGTTGAAGAAGGAGTACATATTGGGAGCAATTCTTCCATCATTGAACGTATTACCATAGGAAAATGGTCGTTAGTTGGATTAGGAGCTGTAGTAACGAAAGATGTATCTCCATTTACAAAAGTAGTAGGAAATCCGGCAAAAAGCATTGGAAGCGTAAATAAAGAAGATTAATCGTAGATGTGGGGGATAAAACCATAATATGGACAAAATCTGCATCACCTTTGATATTGATTGGGTATCAGATGAGTTAGTTAAATACGTCGTTAACTTACTGGAACAATATCAGATTAAAGCAACTTTTTTTGCAACACACGAATCGGCCTTGCTAAAGTCATTAGATAGTGCAAAATACGAAATTGGCATTCATCCCAACTTTAACAAAGGTGATGACTATAACAAAATTATTGAAGACCTTAAGGTTATCTATCCAAAAGCAATTGGAGTACGTTCTCACAGCCTTTTCGAATCATCTCACATACTTCGACTTTTTCTTGACAATGGCTTAAAATATGATACGAATACTTTCATTCCCTTGCGGAAGGAACTTTATCCGTTCATACGGTTAAATAAGCTTGTTCGCATCCCTTATTATTGGGAAGATGATGCGCACTTCTCCCGTCCAAAAATAACATTTAAACTTTCTGAACTGCAACTACACAAAAGGGGTCTAAAAATCTATAACTTTCATCCTATACACATCTTTATGAATACAGACTCGTTAGAACATTATAACAAATACATGTCATTTTATCACCAGTCTGACATTTTGATAAATTTCCGGAATCACGGGGGGGAGGGTATATCCACCCTATTCTTAGAACTGCTCGAGTTCCTGGACCAAAATATGCTACCTACATATACCTGCAAAGAAATCTATCATGAATATTTAACAAAGGAGAAGAATTTATGAATCATGCAAATATCGATGAAAAGAGAAAGAGAGAATTTATTAGAAAAACAATACAAAAATTTAGCTTAAACCTTGAAGGGTTGGTTGTCTTTACTGAAGCGGCTACAGGCAATTATAAACATACTCCAATTATAGCTGCTCTTGCTGGTGCAAAACAAGTTTTTGCCGTGACCACTGATTCAAGATATGGCAAAAAAGAAGATATTAAAAATCTTGTTTTAAATGATGCAAAAGAACTGGGAGTCGATAAGAAAATTACTATTTTATTTGATAAAAACAAAGATTGTTTAAGAAAAAGCGATATCGTTACTAACTTAGGCTTTGTTCGTCCTATCACCAAAGATATGATTTCTTGTATGAAACCTACAGCAGTAATTCCTCTGATGTGGGAAACATGGGAATTTCGAGCAGAAGAGTTGGATTTAAAAGCGTGCCGTGAAAGAGGAATCATAGTATTGGGCACAAATGAGCATCACCCTTTACTTGACTTATTTCGCTCAAATGGATTTTTGATATGTAAGCTTTTATTTAATAAAGGTTTTGACGTCTATAAAGACAATTTATTATTGATTGCAAGCGGTCATATTGGTGATAGTGCGGCAGATTTCTTTATTAATGCTGGTATCTCTTTTAATCGAATAGTATTTGATGACAAGATACCAGAACACCAAAGAGCATTCGTGTATAGTCGTGAAGAAATATTAAATAATCTAGATGCATATGATGCGATTATCATTGCTGAACTTCACCATAACATGGATATTTTGTCTCTTAATGGCTTTATTCCAGTACGCTTATTGAAAGAAAAAAATCCTCTAATTCAAATAATACATATTTGTGGATCAGTAAATAAGAATGATATTGAGCATGAAGTGTTATCCATATATCCAGAAAATATCATGCCATTTGGTTATATGACTGTTTCACCCGATTATTTAGGTCCAAAAACCTTACTGGAGTTAAATACCGCTGGCTTGAAAGTGGGCGAAGTTATGGCGCGATGCCGATTAAAAAGGCTATCTATTAAGGATACAATTGAATATACAATAAAAAATAGCCCAGCAATGGATTTTGAAGGAGGGTTTCTCCGTTATGAAAGATGATTTACTCTTGGATGAAGATTTATTATCGTTATGGCAAAAATTGCAATCACTTCATTTTAAATTAAGAGATTATACCAAAAAGAAATACAATCGGGTTAATCCATTTAATGAAAATTTATTTGATTGGAAGGAAAAAGGTAAGTATTTTGGCGGTGCGAATCTAACAATTTACGACTCGACTATTATATCTGGCGATGTAAAAATTGGTAATAATACATGGATTGGCCCGTTTTGTTCGCTTGATGGCTCTGGAGGCCTAGAAATTGGTAGTTTTTGTTCAATTTCATCAGGGGTAAGAATTTTAACCCATGATACTGTAAAATGGTCATTAAGTGGTGGAAAGAAATCTTATGAATATGCTTCTGTTCACATTGGAAACTGCTGCTTTATAGGTGTAGAAGCTGTTATACTTCGCGGTGTAAGCATTGGTGATCACTGCTTAATAGGCGCAAATGCTTTAGTAAATAAAAGTATACCCAACTTTTCAGTTGTTGCTGGAATACCTGCAAAAGTGATTGGAAAAGTTAAATTAGATGATAATGAAGTAAAGATATCCATGTTTAATGATACAAAAAATTTTTAATTTATTTTCAAATATAGAGGCGATAAAATGTCTTAACAAAGTTGCCCACTTGAAATGAGAAAGAACCAAATTTAATTTAGCCTAGTATTACAACGTTAAGTAATATTGACTTATGGTATTTTTCATGAGATAATACGCTCATGAAAACATCCGATTTAAAGAAATACCAAACCCGTTTAAAAAATTTCCTCTCGGATCTATTAAGCTTGGTCGGCAGAACCGAAAGACGTCACTGGGGTGAAGTTTACATTCGTGGTCTTTTATCAGACAGCGAACGAAAGTTAGTCGAAGCTATGGCCTTAAAAATGAATGATGGAAATGTCCAGGCAATGCAACAGTTTATAGGGCAAAGCCCTTGGGATTACGTACCGGTACGTAAACATTTGGTCGAAAAAATGGTATCGATAGCCACGCCTCCGGTAGCATGGTTAATTGATGATACCGGCTTTCCAAAGCAAGGAAAACACTCCGTTGGTGTAGCAAGACAATATTCGGGCACCCTGGGAAAGGTGG
>JJNX02000096.1 GCA_000681355.2 Peptococcaceae bacterium SCADC1_2_3 | reverse complement strand
GCATTATTGGCTCCCTCTAAAGCAGCCAGGGTTACTATTTCAATTTTTCCGGACGTTCCGGCTACAATTACACCCAATACAATTAAGGCCAACCAGATAAAATTAACCACTTGCCTGTCCTTCTCCCTTATAGTCTTCCCCTTATTTTTATGAGGTAAGGAAAAAAATAGAACTTGCTTTTTTACAAGTTCAGCGGGTAAACAGGTATAATATGATTTTTAGTTTCCCGGAAGAAATTATGGGTCTTATTTTATTTCTTAGTGAGATTGTTAAAGAATCTTACTTTTAAATATCCCTTTTAAACTGGTTTTTGCCACCCGGCGCTCGATATTTTTTAGGTCCGTGGTATATAAATTTAAATCCAGCATCCGCTCAAAATAAACCGAGCCTGAAAAGGTGTATTTTTTCTTCATTCCTTCCTGGGTCTTCATTTCTTGGTGCATAAAATAAATTAAGTCCCCGGCCGCTAATTCCGTGGATAAAACTAAAGGCTCTTTTCCTGCCAGGCGGCACACGGCATTATATCCCGCCAGAAAGCCGGTAATTATTGCTTCCGTATGGCCTACCAACAAACCTGTTTTTTCGCCGGCGCAATACAAATTAGATACTCCCTCGACTTTTAAGCTGTCATCACAGGGAGCAATGGCCATGAAACGAATAGAATTACCCTTTCCTCCGGAATAAGGGTCGGCGTAACGTGCTTCCTCAAACCCCTTTATTTTTCTTAATATTTCTAAAGGAAAAAACGGAGTCATTAATTTGGCCTGCCCGGTATCCAATAAAATTAAGTTTTTAGTATATTCCACCAGATTATACTGCTGGCAAGCTTTTGCTTTCGGTTGGGTACTTTCCTTTTTTTGAATCTCATTTTGAATATCTGGAGGTAAAGGCGAAATAACAACCCCATTCTTTTCTAGCTGCAAAACCAGCCAGGGAGCAAGTGATTTCTTGTCTAATTTACAAGAACCACTCATGGCTTCAAAATAAGGAAACCCTTCTCCGGCCTTAATTTCTTTTATTCCTGCTTTATCGGTTAAGCTTACGCGGGGACCAAAGGTAGGGCAACGTAAAATACACATAGCGCAACCCAGGCCTAATTGAGTACAGTTTCTAATTGGACCGGCTGTGCCGGTAGCATCAATAAACATTTCTCCCGCGAAGTTTTTTCCCTGGGCCGTATAAACTTCCGTAAGCTCATTCCCTTTCTTAAAAGCGCCAATCACCCGGTTTTGTAAGCGAAGGTCAATACCTTTCTCCATAAGAGCCTTTTTAATTACGGATTCTATTTTTGTTACGTCGTACAAGGACGCATGGCGATGACCCGGAAAATCTAACCACCGGTGCCGGGTAACGCTTTCAATAAGATTAAAAATATCGCTACAGCCTAAAGCGCAAGCCTCCCCGGTAGCGGTGTAACGTCCGTTGTTGCGCATAATTCCCCCCACTAAACCAGTTCCCAAGAGCATATCCGTTTTTTCAATTAAAGTTACCTTTGCCCCAGCAGTAGCTGCGGCATAAGCTGCGGCACACCCTGCCCATCCTGCGCCGACAACTACAACCATTAATCGGCCTCCTTTAAAAACCGGCAGACCGCCGGCCGAGCCCGGGGTTATATCCTTCTTCGCGGAAATACTTAAATCTTACCCCCAATATATTTTATTTATATTCCGGCTCAAGATTTCTTTTATTAAGAAAAGTATCAATTTGGAGCATTAATTGGGGAGCCAGGTCAATTAAACGGTCTACAATCGTGTTGCCATCTACCGGCAGCAGCCTGATTTGCCCGTGTCCGACCACTAAAAAACCAACGGGTTGGACGGAAACACCGGCCCCGCTTCCCCCTCCAAAAAAAGGCATCTGAGCCTCTTCGTTGCTTTCATTTTTTCGTTTTCTTTCTGGTTCCAACTCTCCTCCTCCGGCCCCAAAACCACAGGTAACCCGGGAAACAGGAATAATTACTGTTCCGTCAGGTGTCTCTACCGGGTCCCCCACTACTGTATTTACATCCACCATTCCCTTGATATTTTCCATGGCTGTTTTCATTAAGCCTTCTATGGGGTGCTCAGGCATAAAATCTTCATCCTTTCTTAAGTTCAATTTAGTTACTTTGGTAATAATTATTCAATTCATAATATAGCCGGGAGGAAAATTAAATATACAAAGCAAAAAACACAAGCTACTTTAATTTTTAAAGCGCAAATTAAAAACTGGTCAGCTATTTCCTTTATTATTAGGTGTATACTCCTATATTGTTTTTTATTCCAAAATTTTTAGCGAAAAAAGGAAGGAAAACAAAGGTAAACAGAGAATAAGAAAGCTAAGATATTTTCGGAAGGAGGATAAGATATGTCTATATTTAAATGGTGGGGTGCTCCCGCCCAGGTTGGGGGACTAGTCTCGTTGTCAGAAAGATTAGATAAACTTTTTCCTGACACGCTTGCCTTTGAGAATGCTCAACCACTTACAATCAGGGTGCGCGGAGTTATGATTCTGGAAGATTATGAATGGTTTCCCGGAGATAAAAACGACCTTATGATTGTTACGACCACTCAGTTTGGCAGCGAGCCGCCTGTTCAACGGCTTCATTTTATGCAGCACAACGTTGATTTGGGGTGGCAAGGAGATTTTTTTAACGATGTTGTTTTGGCCATCCGGGATTTCAATACGGAAAATAAACAACTAACGCTAAGAATTCAGGTTTACGATATGGATGGTGTTCCAGAAGAGCTAATTCAAGCAGTAAATAATGTTTCCCAGAGTGTTGCGGTGGCCTTTCCTCAGTTGGCGCCTTACGCGGCAGCAGTTTCCTTTGGGGTTCCAGTGTTACTGAATCTGGTGGACAATCTTAATAACCACGATAAAATACTTGATGAGCGGATAACTTTAGAAATTGACAAACCAGAGAGAGGACACCAGCTTTTGCAACCGGGATATTTTGTATGCTTTAAAGTGCCTGTTGAAGAAGGTTTATTTTTAAGCAGTAACCTGCAAGTTCTCCAAGCGAGAAATACTCCTTTTGAAAGATGCAGCTATGCGGTAATAGAAGTCGAACGGGATTTTCACGCGCAAAGAGAATGGGAAATTGACCAGAAGGTGTCCAAACTAGTTGCCGAATTGAATGGGAAGGGACAAAGCGGAAAAGCAGCGTTGGAATTTTTAAGAGAGACTTTTGACGCGTATGATAAGTTCAAGAAATTAGAGCGTGCTCAGGAACTTAAAAACCGCAAACTTAGAGCAGATAAACCCTTAAGTGAAGCCGAAGAAAGACTTCTGAAGGATCTTACCGGTGATAAAGCCCTGGCCCCTTTTTTAGGTGAATAATTAGTTAAAGTAAGCCTGTTTAGTCTTGGCTAAGAGAGGTTTTTAGGTGTGCGCCAAATTTTCATCGGAACTTCGGGTTATAGTTATAACGACTGGTACGAGTATTTTTACCCCGCTACAATTAAAAAAAACAAAATGTTAGAGTACTACGCCGAAGAGTTTCCTTTTACGGAGATTAATTCCACTTATTACCGGCTGCCTTCCCCTCACTTGCTTAAACAAATGGCCCAAAAAACCCCAAAAGACTTTATTTTTACGGTAAAGGCTTATAAATCCCTAACCCACGAACGGCCAGAGAACATTGCAGAGGATACAAAAAAATTTAATTTAGCTTTAGAGCCTTTAATGGAAACAAAAAAATTAGGGGCAGTGTTGCTTCAATTCCCCTATTCCTTTCATAACCAGGAAGAGAACAGGCACTATTTGGCTTTTCTGCGCCAACAATTAAAAGATATTCCTATCACGGTTGAGTTTCGTCATTATAGCTGGGTAAGAAAAGCTACCTGGGAGTTTTTACGGTCCTTAAATTTAGGGTACGTCTGTATTGACGCGCCAAAATTAAAGGGTTTAATTGGGTCAGAGATTGTTTGTACAGCTGAAGTTGCCTACATCCGTTTTCATGGCCGCAACGCTGCCAAATGGTGGAAGCACGAACAGGCCTACGAAAGATACGATTATTTGTACTCCAAAGAGGAAATTCAGGAATGGCTGCCGGGGATTAAAAAGTTAGGTGATGAAGCCAGGCGTGTTTTTGTGGCTTTTAATAATCACTACCGGGGCCAGGCGGTGCAAAATGCCCGTTTGCTGCGGGAATTACTTTCAATTTAGTCTTTAAGATTTTTTTAATATGTGTTTTTTCCGGGGCAAAATAAAGATGAGTAAAACAAGGACAATCCGTTGCTCCAAAACGAATTACCGCCGGCAAAAGATTTTGGGCTAAAAGACAAGAAATTGTACATTCCTTTTTTTGCTTACTTTCTAAGGTAAATATTTCTTTTAACTGCCCTACTTGAAGAAAGTAGTCAATGTGCCAATGCATTTTTTTTCGAGGTTTTAAATAACGGTTTGTTCTGCCTCTTAATCCTCCCATGGCTGAACCAACATAAGCATAATATCCGGGAGAAAAGGCAATCTCCCCTAAAGAACCCACCCGCAGTTTTTGTTTTACCGGAAGGTAAATTAAAAGTATATATGTGCCCGGTTTATTGGTTATGGGTGGGTAAACTTTTCCGTTAAAGCTAAAAATATGGTTTTTAAACTGAGTGTCTTCCTCAAAGGCCTTCACCAATATAAATATTCCTATCCTCTTTTACATTAAGAAACTTAACTGTTAATTTTTATTCGTTAGCTATACCTGTTTACATTTTAAGCTAAACTCTTTAGCGTTTTCAATTGTATAATTGTATATAAGTATTTCTAAGAAATTAAGGGTGAAAAAAATGGCTCTTTTATTCTCTTGATATTTAACTCCTTGTGGTTTAAAATAATTTTTAATACAAGTGTTGCCAATTCCTAAATCTGAATCGTGGGGGCCGGGGTGTCAAGGGACCGGTGGACACCTTGTGAGGAAGAGGGCGATGCGTGTTATGCGGAAACCATATAAGAGGCGGACTTTCGGTATTCGTGCCCCTAACCCATTGGGATTCTATCGCTCGAAATAATGCTGAGCTACCTTTGCCAGAATGGCAAAAAACAGAATTAGATAGGAGATACAGTGATTATAAAAATGGTAAATTAAAGCTTCATAATTGGGATGTTATTCATGAGGAACTAGGGAATAAATATAAATGATTCTTCGCTATACGGATAGATCCAAAGATGATGTTGAGTTGGCTTTTGCAAGGAAGTAAGCTATGACTCTCAATCTAGGGAAAATGACCACAGAGGAAAAGCTCAAGGCAATGGAAATGTTATGGGATGACATTTGCCGGAGTGCTCCTGATTTCTCTTCACCTTATTGGCATGAAAATGTTTTAAAAGAAAGAGAACATAGACTGAGAAATGGCAAGGACAAGTTTGTAGATTGGGATCAGGCCAAAAAAGATATACGGGATTTGGTTTCATGTTAAGGGCGTGATTAACGAGTAGGGACAGATAACCATCCCGGTAAAATGTGCGTCGCCTGCTTACCTGCAACCAGGAGAAGGAAGTCAGGAAGGAATTATGGATATTAAAGAACGACCAAATCATAAGATATACATTCAGGTGCTTCGTCAAATGTCGCCTGAAAAAAGGTTGCTTAAAGCATTTGAGTTGTCTGAGTTTACCAGGCAGCTTTTTATTCATGGATTACACAAGAGGTTCCCGAACCTTGGCGATGAAGAATTCAAAAAAATATTTTTGGAGCGTCTGGATAAATGCCACAACAAGAATTATTAAAGAAGGTTATTCAAGTACTCGATCAAACTAGAATCAAATATATGATAACGGGTTCTGAAGTACAATATGAAAAATTAGATCTAGATTATCTGGAGCAGTGGGTAAAGATTTTAAACGTTGAATCATTATGGAAACGCTTAGTAGACGAAGCGGAAACAGTATAATTGATGCACCGTAGCTAACAGCGTGTTGGCGGCGCTTGCTAAATAGGCGGCCAGGGGTTGATTACCCAGTTGGAAAGCACCAAACTGTGTCGCCGGCGGCATCGAGAGTTTGAAGATCATGGAGGTTAAGTGATGTCAAATATAGCAATCGATCAAGAGCGCTTGGCAGCCTTTTGTCGGCGCCATCATATCCGGTGTATGGCTTTCTTCGGATCGGTTCTTAGGAACGACTTTCGTCCTGATAGTGATGTGGACGTTCTCGTCGAATTTCTGCCGGAGGCAAAGCTCGGCTTGTTCGATCTCGTGCGCATGCAGGAGGAATTGAAAGACATTCTGGGACGGGAAGTGGATTTGGTCGAGAAAACGGCCATTGAACAGAGCCGCAATTATCTACGGCGCAAGGCAATCTTGAGTTC
>JJNX02000095.1 GCA_000681355.2 Peptococcaceae bacterium SCADC1_2_3 | reverse complement strand
TTTTTCAGCAACCTATGCTTTCTGCCCTGCAAAACCGTATTTTCTCGTTTTATTTTGGGGTAAAATCTTTTTTTGTGTTCCGTTCAACGCTTGTGCTGCCTGGCCTCCCGGACAAAGCAAAAAGCTCTTTTTAGACCTGAAAAACCTAAAGTCTGGTTACCGAAATGATCCTTAGGAAAAAGTCAAAAGACAAGCATTAAAAATAGCGGTTCATTCCCACCGCTATATGACCGGCGTTATGTTTAAAACAACGAGGTGAACAATAAGCTCTTCAGTTTTTACTCATATTTACTCATATAAGGAAGAATAGTTTTTATAAGTTTCTTAACCAGCTCTAATTCTTTAGGGGAGCATTTGTTAAGCAAACTATTTAATTCTTTATCTTTATCACCGCCAGATGTATCATAGACATTATTTGCCTCATGAAAATAGTAGGAACCATCAGAAGCTATACCGAAAATAAGGTAATCTAAAGAAACGTGCAAACAGTTGACAACTTTAACCAAAACGGGGAGACTCATTTGCCTCTCTCCTCGTTCCAATTGTCCGACATAGTAGTCTGAAAGCCCTATGACCTCTGCAAATTCTTCCCGTGAAAGTCCGAGCTTTCCCCTTTCTTCCCGTATTCGTTGCCCAATAGCTTTATTATCTATTTCTACTTTATTTCCCATTTTATTCACTCCCTGCTTTAAGGTACTTTATCTAACTTTTAACCGTATCTGAATTTGCAACAGGCATAAAATTATTATTTGCAAAATGCCAATATTCGATGTAAAATTATGCATCCGGTTATTTATAGGGGGGGGTAGGGAGTGAAAACAGAAAATAAAATAGAAATAGCAAGAAATATTCTTAATAATGCCGCCAAAATGAATATGAGTAAAGATATTCTGCTGAAAATAAGTAAAAAAATAGATAAATACATTGTCGAATATTATCATAAAAATGGAGGCCAAAAAGGTGAAATGGGTGAAGAGGAGTATGTATAAACATGCTCCTGTTATTTTAGTATCAGGTGGGCTAATTCTATGGCTTATCACATTTTTGATAGATAGATATTATAACTATAATCATGGTCTGGTATGGATGCCTTTTGTAATAATTCAAATGATAGTTAGCGCTATCTGTGGCATCATGATTAAAAAGTTTTATCAACAGGCCCAAACTGACATACTGACCGGCCTGTGCAACAGAAGATATTTTCATGAAGAATTGTCAGGTTTGAAAACAAAAGCGCCAGTCTCGTTAATTTTAATTGATGTAGATAATTTCAAAAGCATAAATGACACGTACGGGCATATAACAGGCGATCAGATATTACGGCAATTTGCCGATATTTTGAAAAAAGATACAAGGGGAAATGACATAATTACCCGATGGGGTGGAGAAGAATTTGCGGTAATCCTCCCTCAAACTGATGTCAAAGAGGCTTTTAAAATTGCGGACAGAATAAGAGGAAAAGTAGAAGAACATGTTTTTTCTCATGAAGAAATCATTTGCAACATTACCGTAAGCGTCGGTATAGCCTCGACAAAAAATGAAGCAGATATTGTTGACACCGAACAACTCTTTAAAATTGCCGATGAAGCTCTTTATAAAGCAAAGGAGAAAAAGAATTTTGTCACAGTTGCGGAAGTGTAAAATAAAACATTTTTAGAGTGAATAAATTTAGTTGTTCACTTCATTATTTAAGACCCTATATTCTCCAGGCCGTAGACGATTTCGTCGTGTTTTTCTCCGGCTTTAAAACATTCCGGCCCACCATCAAAAATTCCTATCGCCTTTAGAACGGGATTTGCGGTGGCTAACGCTACCTATAACGTGTAAAATCAGCCGACGCTGTAAGCTGTCGGCTGGATTGGTTTGTTATGCCAATTCCTTTATTATGTGTGAGGTGATTCTCTTAATAAGCTCCTTTCTTTTTATAACGTCAGGGCAAGCTCTTTTACTTCATGGTCGTCCGGGACGTCCTCCATAGTCATAAGTATATAGGCGTCCCTCATGTTTTCTTCAAGCTCTTTCAGTGTTTCTCCCTGCGTCATTATTTCAGGATGTTCGAGGAGCTTGCCGACCCAGAACTTTTCACCCTTCCAGTAAATCATTTTTAGCCTTGCTTCCATCTTCTCGCCTCCCATAAATCTTCTTCAATTATAATACCACAAAGACGAGGAATAAGTGTTACCAATATGTTTTCATTTTCCGGCATAACGCCTCGCTCTGCCGCGCGCTATTATATTCCTCTTGGCGCGCGGCGGCGGAACGCCGTCCGCTGGAGTGATTTGTTATGCGTTATTATCTATCCTGTATCTATTTCTCAGCCGATGCCGTCGAGGGAATCGGCTGATCATTTTCAAATAATTTCAGTTGATTTGTGAATGCTTTTATTCTCTGATTTGCCAACTCTACATATGAAGGCTCTATGTCATATCCAATATAATGCCGACCGTCTTTCAAGGCAACAAGGCAGGTTGTTCCGCTGCCACAAAATGGGTCAAGAACAACATCCTCTTTGAACGTATAGAGTTGAATTAGTCTGTGGGGTAATTCCTCTGGGAATGGAGCAGGATGTCCAATCATGCGGGCTGAAACCGCGGGGAATGTCCATACACTTTTTGTCCATTCAAGAAAGCCCTCTTTGGTAATGGTGTTATTTTTATGTCCTATCTTTCTCGAAAAAGATTCCTTTGAGAAAACTAAAATATACTCATGAATATCTCTTAGCACAGGGTTTGCGGCAGACTGCCAACTACCCCATGCAGTTGACGGACTTGCACTTGATGCCTTGTTCCATATGATTTCGCCTCTCATATGAAAACCTATTTTAAGCATGTCTTCAATTATGTAACTATGCAAAGGGATATACGGCTTTCTTCCAAGATTGGCAATGTTGATACATGCTCTACCACCTGTAACTAATTTTTTGTAAGTTTCCTTGAATACCGTTTTTAATAACGATCTGTATTCATTCAGAGATAAATCTTCGTCATATTCCTTTTTCACATTGTAAGGCGGGGATGTAACCATTAGATGAACGCTATAATCAGGTATTTCGTCCATTACTTCGCTAGATTTATAATATATTTTATCAAGGTTCTCTGATAGTATAGAATTTTCAATAAACTTTACTCTTTCGGGAACTTTCATGTCTCCATAGAGCTTGCTATCATAAAATTCTGTAGAGTCATGATTAATTCTACCAGATGTTCCAAAAGAGCTCGTCTTAGTTCCGTTGCGCTTATATTTTGTTTTATACATGGCATCTACTCCTTTAGCAATTTCAAGAATATTTCCGCTTTTCTCCCATAAGTTTGTTCACGGTTTGCAATTTCAATAATCCTCCCTAATTCCTTTTTGCTTTTCATGCTTGAAAAGAAATTTCTTTCTTCAGACAGCAAATTTTCAATAGACTTTCTCAGCTCATCAAAACTGTCAAACCTGTAGAAACCTTGTTTCTCGGTCTTTTTGATGTTCTCTCCGTCATTGTCTAACGGTTTTGGATTAACAGACCAGAAGCCTTGTATAATTCCAGCTATTTTGAGATGGTCAACTTTGGAATAGTAGCTGTTTGTGATGGGAGTGTTGCTCATGATGATTATGGGAATTTGGGAAGCCTGAAAGCTTGATACTCTGATATTAATGCTTTTGCCGATTGCTTTTAGCATTGAATCAGAACGTAAAAGTCCGGGATTACCTTGATGAGTCTTATAATCTCCGATACATGATAATTTTTTATTCTTCTGGAGTTCCCAATTCCAGACGATAGACATCTTGACTTCGATTATTGCAAGTATATCCTCTGGGGTTTGATTGATATTCTTGCTTCTTGAAATAACTACATCCGCAGGAGACATATTTGACAGAGCAATGTCATTACAGATAGCCCCTTGAACGGCAAATAATCCTTTGTCTTTTACAGCTTCATGAATTAAATCTGTCGTCCACTTTTCAGTAAAATTTCCGATAAGAGAATTTCTGCTTTGAAGCGTGCTTTTTGTGCCGTTATAACCTTTGGGCCAATAAGCTAAATGCGTGCCTGAGTCGGTAAAATACAATAACTGTTCAGGCGTTGCAAAACGAGTCGTTTCATTGAAGAACTGTCGTTCGACCTCTTTGCCCCAAAGCTTTTCCATGCGGTTATTGTACCTTTTTTAAGTCAGACATGGAAGTCTGAAAATTTTATAGATTTTATAGACATGCCCATATGAAATTCGCCAATCTAGAGCCTAACTACTGTCAATATGGTTTCCAGATAAACCCGTACTCAAGTTTTGCTTCCAGATAACACGCTGTTGTATCTTTCCGGCAACACACGTTATTCCAATGGGTTAGGGGCACGAATGGCGAAGCGTATGGCAGCCAACATGCTTGATCACTGCGGCCTTGCAAGCAGCTTCCTTCACAGCTTGCTATGGTCTTGAAGGATCTCCAGGAAAGTCAAAACAAACCACAACTTCAGAGCCTCGTTGCTCAGTTAGATATCCAAGCCCCCGTTTCTGCCCCCAACATATTCTTTTAAACTATATCTTATATGGTAACATTAGTAGCATTATACATTAGTGAAAAAAAGGCGTCAATCAAGAATTTGCCAAAGATACTATCAACTTGTTATTAGTCTTTCTGATGGTTTTCGGGCAGAACTTTCCAAGACGCAAGAACTGTCCCCGTGTCTTCTTTCTAACGATCGCGTTCAGCCGCACGCGGGGAGCGAAGCGGCGGGTTAAGCGGTCGGCTGGATGGCTTTGTTAGGCCAACTTTCGTCAACTGTGAAAGACTGGCCAAGGCTTTTTAAATGACTGAATTCGTGCTTCCGTAACTTACCTCGAATTTCTTCAAACGATTTGACTACATCTTCGGCATATAGCCTTTCTCCACAATGCAAACATACCTCGGCAGAGACTTTCATGGTAACTGTATTACCTCCGCCCCTAAGTAGTTTTTCTACTTGCTTGCTTACTAAATCACCACCGCATACAGGACATTTTTCAAATGGCTTCATTTTTTCACCCTCACTTTCCAGTCAATCCACCGTTCTGGATCTGGCCGATAGACTGTGATTAATACCACCCATAGGTTTTCTGAATTATAGGCCCAAACGCTATGGATTGGCTCGCTTGAAAAATTCCTACCCAAAATCAAGCAGCTTGGATATGGTTTATCGCTTGGGTAATTCTCAATGACTTCACCACGGATTGCCGAAAAATATATTTCTTCGTATGTTAGGCAGTCATCGACCGCTTCCTCATCGGCATGGTCGGTGATTCTCACTTGATTATTTCGAATAGCGTTGATTATGTTTTCTATATTCATGTCTTTGTTTTTTTTGAACCTAACGACGATTATACAGCCTGTATAAACCGGGTCAAAGTCCATCGACGGGGCTGCGAGCCCCAGCCGGTCCTCAGTTGAGAACATGCGTGTAAATTATCGTCGCCTTCACGTCGCTATGCCCCAGGAGTTCCTGAACCGTTAGAATATCGTAACTGCCTTCCTCAATCGTTTCTGGCTTCGATTCACTCTTCTTCTTTCCCGGGCAAGACAAGATTGCCCGGCTTGAATCCCCTAATTTCCTGTTACTGATTTAGGAATTGGCAACACTTGTATTAAAAATTATTTTAAACCACAAAGAGCTAAATATCAAGAGAATAAAAAAGCCATTTTTTCACCCTCAACCATAACAGAATGGATGCCTATTCTTCCTGTCTTGAAGATTACTACGATAACATAACATGGAAAAGACAATAACAAACCTCCCGCACACCAGAAGCAATCAGACAACTTCGTGATTTAATGCGATACCGCCAAAAACTAATCTCCTTTAAATCCAGCCTACGTTTGAGCTAAGTGGTTGCCGCCTATAAAACTTGATAGCTTATTGACCTTGATGGTGGAAGCAGTAATACCTTTAAAAAACACGCTGATCGGCAATCCACTTGAGTGACTTGTTTATACGCCGTTTTCGACATAGGAATTGGCTCATTCAGGAACAGGCTATTCCCTACCCTTCCAATATCTTGGTTTTCGGTGAAGGTGAGCAACCGCGATGATAAATATCTTTTCAGTCTCGATCCGTATAGATCAATCCATAAGGGAATCGCTTCAAGAGATACCGCCGGTATTCACATTTATGACCCCACTGCAAAAAGGGGTGTTTTTTTTCTTGCATTTTCCCCTTGAGAAAATTGACTGGGATTATCATCCATTTAACTGACCGTTATTTTGGCTTCCATTGCGGTTTTTACCTGGATTATGATTATTATCCTTTGTATTTCTAGCTTTTTCTAGCAAATGGGTGCAATAACC
>JJNX02000094.1 GCA_000681355.2 Peptococcaceae bacterium SCADC1_2_3 | reverse complement strand
GTTTCTTTCACGATTTGCATTCTCATCTCTGGTGAGTATTGTTTTTTAGTCAACTGAATCATGCCCCCTTATTTAACTTTTATCAGATTGAGGTCTAACTGTCCAACCTCGTTAGGGGGCTAAATAGATTGCTTCTATGATTTTTTCGATGATTGTTTCTCTTGGGACAATCTTTCGTTTATTTTTTCTTTTAGCCATAAAATCATCTCCTTGGAAGAGGTTAGGATTTTTTGAGTCTCTTCTTTGTTGCATACCGAAAGAAGTTTTCTTTTTCTTTCAGAATAACGGGCACCTATAGCATAGGTAGTTAATGCCCTCAAAAAAAGCCTTTGTTTAGCAGAAAATAAGTCCCAAATTTCAGCATCTTCAGCTAAAGCAGTCAGATCGTGGATTGGATAGGGTATTTCATCATTGGCTGTAATCCTGGCTTTAATTGCTTTTTCTACTGCTTGCTGATAAAGAAAGGCACAGTGCAGGTATTTTTTGTTTTTGTAGCATAATTGGGCTACTTCCATGTCTTCGTCGGTAATAGCCAACCACTCAGCAACTCTTTCTTTCAGCGACATTTTTGCTCCCTTTTTGGCAGATTTCTTTTAATACTATCATCTCCTGTTAGAAATTTCAAGTACGTATCCCTGGTTTCTGATCACATCAGTGATCGTTTTTCGGCAGGCTTTTTTACTTGCCTGCATCTTTCTATTTGATGCCCTATACTATACCGAAGCGAAATAATTTCTCTTCGGTTATATCTGACATAGAGAAATAATTTCCTTATGTCAAACTAAGTTACCACTCATTACTTATAACGTATTCGCATAAATAGTCTTATTATACGGATGAAAAAAACCCTTTTGACAGCGAATAGACGAAATAAAAACAGAACTTGAAACTGAATCAAAACCACTAAAAGAAGAAATTAATTCTTTGTGGCAAACTATACAAGACAATATGCAGGATATGTACCCTGAATTACCCGAACTACCGGAAATCGAACCGGAGGAAGATGGTTGGCTATTCGACAGCAATAGAGACTATTTTGAATAGCTTGATGTCTACAAAAAGAAGAGGAATGGAAATCGAGAAGAGGGTGGGCCTTTTTAATTAAGAAGATTAAATTCCTGAAAAAAAATAAACAGGAAAATCTGCGAAGCCTAAATCACTCACTTACTTAATTGTGAAAGGAGAAAGGAAATTTGAACACAAACATTAATGATCTTCCTTTAGTTTTAACTGTACAGGAAGCAGCCGTTATTTTACGGTTAAAGCGTTCAACGACATACGAACCAACACGTCAGGGCGCAATCCCTTCGTTTAGAATAGGCAGGCATATCCGAATATCAAGGACTGAGCTGGAGAAACTCATAAAAAATAACAAACCCTAACAGGAAATAGGGTCGGGTAGGGCGAATAATATATAAGTATCCCACCCGGCCCTATTTTTTTGGGAGGGATAAAAATATGGGAGGCCATATTTGCAAAAGAAACACGGATGCGTGGTCGGTGGTAGTAGAATTACCCAGAGATCCGATTTCTAATAAAAGAAGGCAGAAATGGGTTACAGTCAACGGCACAAAGAAGGAAGCAGAGAAAGAACTAGCGCAGTTAGAGACTTAGCAAATATAAACTGAACATTCAGTGTGATAGTCTTGGTTTTATTTTATAGTTCCACTCTCCATGGAAATCATCCTTCTCGATAGTAATTTTTTGGAGCTCTTCATCAGAGACTTTGATGCCGGTCTTGTAAGAATTGATGTCTAATTTTGCTGTAATTTCAAGACCTTTTTTCGTTCTTGTGTTACCGATAAGATTAACGACCACTTCTCGGGTGACCAATGGACGTCCCCGCCAGTTCTGAGATATAAAGCTGAACATCTTATGCTCGATTTTATTCCATTTACTGGTACCTGGGGGAAAATGACAAACATTAATGACCATGCCTAATTCGTCAGCAAATTTCTGCAATTCCAGTTTCCAAAGTCTTACGCGACTACTATTACTGCCACCTCCATCAGCAGTAATAAGCAATTCCTTGGCGTTAGGATATAAGGGACTACCCATCTCACGCCACCAGCGGCGAATCGACTCTACGGCAAATTCTGATGTGTCGTGGTCAATGCCCACATTTACCCAGCCCTTGTTGGCGGTTATATCGTAAACTCCGTAAGGAATCGCCTTACCAAGCACAGGATCAGGAAAATCATAAACATTAACCTCCACAGGCTTCCCCTTCTTCCCCCATTCCTGACCACTGTTCTTGAATTCGCCAATCATTTCTTTCTTTTTTGTATCCACGGAAATGACTGGTTCTCCAATAAACTGAAGCTCCTTTACCTTCTCGGAAATATGCATAAACTGCCGATCACGGTCCGGATGCGATGAACCCTCTTTGGTTTTACGATTCCCCTGAAGACTGTAACCCAATTCATCCAATAGATCACAAACCGTCCTCTGGCTTACCGGGTGACCTCTTGCCGTCAATTCCTCGGCAAGTTTCGTCGTGCTTTTACATGTCCAGCGAAGGGACGTCTCAGGATCCCCACGGGTGACAGGCTCTAATAACTCGTCAAGATCCTGAAGCAGGGTAGGGTCTTTTTCTTTCAGC
This sequence comes from Peptococcaceae bacterium SCADC1_2_3, assembly GCA_000681355.2. Classification (GTDB taxonomy): domain Bacteria; phylum Bacillota; class Desulfotomaculia; order Desulfotomaculales; family Nap2-2B; genus SCADC1-2-3. The sequence goes on along the minus strand of JJNX02000094.1, from coordinate 3,775 downwards.
TTCTTTCTGCCGCCACCCGTTCTTCGAATCTTCCCAGACAATCGTGACGCAACGTCTGGCACGCCCGATTCAAGTTCGGACATCCCCACATATATCGTCGTTCTTGATAATGAAGTGGCCTCCGATACCCGGGTTATACCTCCTCTGCCTAACGACTGCGCTTCTACCGCCGCCCATAGACGAAGAACCTTTTCATCCAAATATGAACGTAGATGTTCATATTTCAACTTGATTTTTTCAACGGTGTCTATCATACATTATACATATCATCACTGTAACTAAATGTCAACCTATTTGTTCAATTTATTTTTACTAAAAGCCTTAATTAATGAAATAGAAACCGGTTTTTACATTGAACCTTCAAAAATTAGCTTTAGCGAATATTTGACTATGTGGTTGGAGACAATGAAAAACAAGGTAAAGGAAACGACCTGGAATGAGTACATGTATCGCACGAAACGGTGGAGAAAAACTTCGATAGCGACAAAACCCTTGCAGAAAATTATGCCGATGGACACTGAGATTGAACTGCAAAGATTTAATCTGAATCCGGCAAGGACAAAAGATTTATATGTCGTCGCAAAAGAGGCATTAAAAAAGCTGTTGCGATAGGATTTTTAAACAAGAACCCTTTTGACTCTGTTAGGCCACCCAAGACAGAACAAAAGGAAATGAAGGTATGGACAAAAGAAGAAGCAGCCAGTTTTTTAAAAACTGTTGCTAACCACAAGTACTATGCGTTTTTTTATTTGGGATTAAAAACAGGCGCGCGTCTAGGAGAATTGCTTGCCCTACGGTGGGAGGATATAGATTTTGAACACAGCCTAATTCGGATTAAACATACAGCAGCGAATATTTCTAGAAAAATCGTGTCAGAAAGACCCGGGTATTCTTCGGCGCAGATTACCTTAAATAGGTATAGTCATATATTACCAAACACACAAAGCGAAGCCGTTAAAGCTATTAAAAATATTGGGTTTTAAAATCAGGTTTGCAAATGGTTAGCAAACCTGATTTTCAGTAATTAAAAACCTTGATATTAAAGGGTTTTAGATTTATGATTAAAATAAAGGAATTTTTAAACTAACGTTTAATTAGTTTAATTATTGTTCTTATAGGTGATGAGGCTTGCTTGAATTATTAGCTCCGGCTAAAATAAATTTATCTTTAAATATTACCGGGATTCGTTCCGATGGCTATCACGAACTGGAAACAATTATGCAAACTGTTGCTCTGGCGGACCGGTTGGTTTTTAAAGCAAAGGAAAGTGGTATTTCTATTTATTATGCTCCTAATTTAACTCCTGCCGGTTCAGATGATTTGGTTTATCAAGCTGCTTTGTTGTTGCAAGAATATACGGGCTGCAGAAAGGGTATTTATATCTTACTGGAAAAAAATATTCCGGTGGCGGCTGGTTTAGCAGGAGGTTCGGCGGATGCAGCGGCCACCTTAAAAGGGTTAAACCAGTTATGGGACTTGGACTTAACTAAGGCTCAAGTTCTGAGTCTGGGTGAGCGCTTGGGAGCAGACGTTCCCTTTTGCCTGACCGGGGGTACTGTTTTAGCCCGGGGTAAGGGAGAACAGTTAATGGTCTTGCCCTCCCTTCCGCCGTGGGGAGTAGTGTTGGTAAATCCATCTTTTAGTATATCTACCGCCCAAATATATCAGGCTTATGACCAGAGGAAATTAAAATGCCTGCCTTCAAATATCCAGACTTTGGTTAAGGCAGTAAAACAAAAAGACTTAAAGGGCGTTGCCGGTTTGCTCTATAACGCCCTGGAACCAGTTACCGCTTCGTTTTATCCGGAGATTGCCCTAATTAAACAGGAGCTTATAGCAAAAACAGGAGCTTTAGGGGTAAATATGAGCGGCAGCGGGCCTACCGTGTTTGGTTTGTACCCGGATTTGGAGGCGGCAGAATTTGCGGCGGACCAGTTTACCAGGCAAAATAATTATCGCTTAAAAGTCAATTTGATTAGCACGTATCTTAGTTAGAATATTTGGCTACTTAAAAGGGAGCGTTAAAGATGACCGAAAAACAACCACGTCTTAAACCTATTAAATTTGACCAGTATAAACCTTTAAGAGAGATAGTTTATGAATCTTTGCGCGAAGCCATTTTGCAAGGAAGGCTGAAACCAGGGGAACGTTTAATGGAAATTCAATTGGCCGAAGAGTTAGGAGTTAGCCGAACCCCGGTGCGGGAAGCAATCCGGAAGTTAGAACTAGAAGGACTTTTGGTAATGGCTTACCGTAAAGGGGTTTATGTAACCGACGTCAAAGCAAAAGATATTATTGATATTTTAGAAATAAGGGCTGTGCTGGAGGGCTTAGCGGCCGGTCTTGCGGCCGAAAGAATTACGGCTGAAGAGCTGGAAGAAGTAGAATTAATTTTACACCAACATAAATTTATAAATTCCAGCCATCAGTTTTTGGAAGAAAGACAAGAGAACCGTCCCCTTGTCTTTTCTTTGCCGACCGATTATGAGCGTAATTTAATCTATATGGTGGAAATAGATACTAAATTTCACGACCTTATTTATAAGGCTAGCCGTAATAAAAGATTGGAGCAGATTATTATGCTCTTAAAAACTCAAATTCAGCATTTTCGTACCACTTCTTTAGCGCAACCCGGTAGAACAAGGGTGGCTACAGAAGAACACAAAAAAATTCTTGAAGCTATTGGTGAACGTAATGTACCCTTGGCGCAAGAACTGGCCCAAAAACATATAGAAAATGCTGAAGAGGCCCTGCTCAATAATTTGCGGCAAGAAAGAGGGATTTCTTCTAGCGACAAATAATAAGTAATAGTTTTAATTATTTTTATAGTTATTAAAATAAGGTGGATATGATGGTAGAAGCAGTTGTTTTGGCCGGCAGGACTAATAATGGCAGGCTTAAAAATTGCAGTTCGGTAAGCCATGAGGCCATAATTCCAATTGTAGAAAAACCAATGGTAGTACACGTGGTGGAAGCATTATTAAATACGCCCCGGATAAATCAAGTAGTGGTGGTAGGGCCTAAAAAAGAATTAGCTGATTACTTGAATATCAACCGGGTATCATTAGTTTCCGCCGGGCAAGATATGCTGGAAAATGTTCAACTTGGTTTAACGTACTGCCCTGAAACCCGCTATACTCTTATTGTCACCTCTGATATTCCCTTGCTTACCGCCGCGGCAACGGAAGATTTTCTTAACCAGTGCGAAAGGTTAAGCTGCGCTGACCTTTTTTATCCGGTTATATCACGGGAAGTAATCGAAAATTATTTTACGGCGCTAAATATACCGCTGTCCAAGATCCACCGTACTTACGTTAGTCTTAAAGACGGGGTGTTTACCGGAGGGAATTTGGTTTTACTAAACCCGGCTGTATTTGCCCGTTGTTCGGAAAAAGGAGCACCGTTTATTGAGGCCCGAAAAAGTCCTTTAAAGTTAGGGCGCTTGCTGGGAACTAGCTTTTTATGGCGTTTTTTGCTTCGCCAAATTACCTTAACTGAAGCAACCCAGCGAGTTTCTTGGCTTTTAAACGTTAAGGGGGCAGTGGTTAAAAGCAATTTTCCCGAAGTGGGAATTGATGTTGATAAGCCGGTTGACCTGGCTTTAGTAAGGGAAATTTTAACCTTAAAAAAGAAAGGTGGTAAATAAATTTAAATTAAATTTGATTCCTTAAATTTTTATCTTGCTTCGGAGGGGTAAAGTTTGAAAGAAATGCTTTCATTAAGGTTTTGTGCCTTGAGCGAAGCGAAAGGAATGGTCTATATTTATGCAACCTTG
>JJNX02000093.1 GCA_000681355.2 Peptococcaceae bacterium SCADC1_2_3 | reverse complement strand
TCTTATCCCAAAATTATTTAGCAAAAGCGTTTAGTTTTTTTTCCTTATCACAGGCAATAAGCGCGCTTACCAGTTTCGGCATTCTTGCTCTATATACAAAACTTTTGCCACCAGCGGATTTCGGCAAAATATCATTGATATGGATATTTGTAATTATCGCTTCTACAATAATAGACGGCAGGTTGAATACGGCTTTTTCCATAAAATTTTATAAAGTTTCAAAAGAAGAGAACACGAGAAATATTTATTCCATTTTTGTCTATAATTTGATTGTATTTAGCCTGGTTTATTTTATTTTTTTATGTTATCCTTCGTTGCTCCAGAAAATACTAAAAATACAATTAGCAACCTCAGACTTGAATGTGGTCTTTTTATTGATCTTATTTATGATCTTTGGTAACTTCTATACCAATATCCTGATAGTAGATAAAAAACCTAAGATTTACTTTCTTGTGATGTTAGTTTTTAATGTAGCTCTTATAATATCAAGTTTAGTCTATTTAGTAATCTTGGAATCCGGATTCATCTCTTATTTAAAAGCATATTTGATATCTTATCTTATTGTATCGCTTATTGGATTAAGATTTTTTATTTTTAACTATACACCACGCAAAAAAAATATTATTTCATTAGTTAATCTGAAGAATTTACTAAAGATAGGTCTGCCTTTAGTGCCTAATGCTTTAATGCTAATGCTTTTAACCTGGGCGGATAGATACATATTGAATTTATATAATGGATTGGCGATTGTCGGTATTTACAGTGCCGGATATAGTTTTTCCGGTGTTATTAATAGTTTTATAGTTACTCCTTTCGGACAGGCATTATCTCCTATTCTTTTTGAGCAATTTGTTAAGTCACGAGAGGAATACAAAAAAATTGTGAGCAGGGTTTTTAAGTATTACTGGATAGTAATATTAACCATAACAATTGCTTACTTTGTTATTTTAAAGGAGGCTTATAAATTATTCATCGGAGCAGAATATATGGAAGGCTACAATATCATCGGAATTGTGTTGCTTGGAATACTTTTATGGGGTGCAACTAATTTTCTTGGCGCTACGATGATTATGAAAGAAAAAACAGGGAAAGTGTTTTTATTTACTTCAATTTCTGTTTTTCTGAACATCGGATTGAATTTTATCTTAATTCCTAAATATGGCATGTACGGTGCAGCAGTCGCAACACTGCTGTCTTATATTTTGCAGTTCATAATGATTTTTTCGTATACTCAGAAATTAGTTTTTATAAATTATGATTATAAATTTATCTTTAAATCAGTGTCTATCTCCTTATGTTTTCTTGCTTTAATCATATTCGTATCCTATTTAAATGTCAATGCTGCGATAAATTTAGGACTAAAAGTGACTTTGTTTTTGGCATTCATTTTGATAGCATATAAATTTTTAGAACTGGAAAATTCTTTTAAAGTGGTTAAAAACTATGTTGGCATATCAAAATAATCAGCCCTTAACCAGCATCTGCATTCCCACTTATAATGCTGAAAAAACAGTGGTGAGTACCGTTCAATCAATTCTCAACCAAACGTATCAGAACTTAGAAATCATTATTGTTGATAATGCTTCTACCGATAATACTTTGGTTCTTTTACAGCAATTCAAAGACTCGAGGATAAAGATTTATAGGAATGAAAAAAATATAGGTGCGGAAAAGAATTGGAATAGATGTATCGAATTAGCCACGGGGGAGTATATTGCTATATTCCATGCTGATGATTTGTATAAGCCGGATATAGTAGAGAAGCAGGTACAGGCTTTTCATGATAATCCGTCTATTGGTGCAGTCTTCACCATGACTAACCACATCAATGAACATGATGAAGTGATTGGAGAACATAAATTACCAGTTGAGTTAAAAGGTAAAGAGATTTACTATTTCCCCGAAATATTTATTTCTATATTGAAAAATCTAAACTTCTTGGTGTGCCCAAGCGCGATGGTTAGAAGCGAAATATATAAAGAGTTAACGCCTTTTGATTATGAAAGGTTTGGGACATCTGCGGATTTGGATATGTGGTTGAAAGTCTTAGAAAAGCACCCAATTGCTATTTTGGATGAGAAATTGATGAGTTGGCGAAGAAATAAAATACAGGGGAGTTATTTATATAACTATTTACGCACCGAGCAGGCGGATTTTTTCAAGGTGATGGACTTTTACCTGTCGAAAGAGAACGATGATCTCAAAATTCCCCAAAGTGCCTTAAGCAGATATGAATTACAGAGGACTGTCGATAATATAACGCGTTCAGTAAACTTTATATTCAAATCACAGCCGCAAGATGCTAAAAAATTACTAAAAAAATCCCTATCCTCCAGGGTTTTTAGAGCAACAATAGACTGCATTAAGGAACCAAAATATATAGCCTATTGTATTTTTGGTGTCTTGTTTTTATTTTCAATCAATCTAAGAATAGGTCTATATTTTGTAAAGGTTGTAAAGGTTTTCTCCTGGTTACTGTACCTGTGGAAAAGAATGTTTAGATGATTAAGAGAGTCAAGAGTCAGCAAAAAAATTATGAAATACTTGGACTGGTCTATGCCCAGTTTGGTAGACACTCCGAACTGAGATATAATTAAATTATTGGAGATGAAAAGGATGAGAATAGCCATCTTAGTTTCAGGATTTCCGCCGAAATGGCTTGCAGGAACTGAAATAGCCACTCACAACATTGCCAGGCACCTAGCTATGAGAGGACACGAGGTCCATGTGATAACTTCGTTAGATAAAGGATTGCCCAAAGAAAGTTTTGAGCAAGGCTTCTATGTGCATCGGGTTGGATGGCAAAAGGTGCGATTTGTAGGAGTTATATCCTTTTGGTTAAAAATAGTGTTAGTTTTGAATAAGATTAAGCCGAGTATAGTCCATAGTCAGAGCATTAGTATGGGCATGCCTGGGTTTCTAATAAAGAAACTTTTTAAAAAGCCTTATTTAGTTTGGGGACAAGGAACTGATGTTTATTTCCCAGGATTATTCATGAGGCCACTATCTAAATTAGTGCTCAGGAATACCGATGCTGCGATCGCCTTGACGGAAGATATGAAGGAGAAAATGCAAAAGATTTGCAATAGAGAGTTTGTTGTCATCTCAAATGGAATTAATTTGGAGAGATTCGATGACTTGTTAGGAGATGCCTTGCGATATAAATTGCAAGCAAGCTCAGACGAGAGGCTTGTTATCTTCGTTGGTAGATTCCGCCCTGAAAAAGGCGTGAGATATCTAATTGAGGCAATGAAAATCATTAGGCAGAAGAGTCGGTCCATAAGGTTGATTCTTGGAGGCGAGGGACCAGAAGAAGAGGATTTGAAGCGGTTGATTGAACAACTAAACTTAGGAGATTGTGTAGATTTCCTAGGTCAAATTCCCAATGAAGATGTTTCCCGATATATGGTTGCTGCACATGTTTTTGTTTTGCCAAGCTTATCTGAAGGTTTTGGTATTGTGAATTTAGAGGCAATGGCTTCAGGATTGCCTATAGTGGCTAGCAAAGTAGGAGGTCTACCAGAGATTATTGAAGATGGGGAGAACGGCTTTCTCGTTGAGCCAAGAAGTCCAAAACAAATCGCCGACAAGGTTTTGCTGCTTTTAGCGGATGATGAATTGAGGGAGAGAATATCAAAGAATAACAAGGAAAAAGCGAAGAATTATAGTTGGACGAGCATTATCGAAAAGTTAGAAAAGGTATATCAGAATTGCTTATAGACCTCTGAGCCACCATTACTATATATTTTATTCTTTTCTTTAAATGTAGCTTGATAATTAGCTATATCATGATTTTTATATTTCTCATTTAACAGTTTACCGTCAATCATATTAAAATGTTTTAAGTAAATATAGTCATTTATTTTTCTTATTTTTGAATCTTTCTCCAAAAGTAAGGTTTGATTATTAATATGCAAAGCAGAAATTTCAGCCGGACTTATTAAATAGGAAGCATATAAATGATCTGTACATATTTTATTGATTGGGAGTTCTCCCTTATTTTTGAGCCATTTTTCGGAGGATATCTCCTGTTCGTAAATATAATAGTTATCATATTGCTTACCTTTTGAATTTAAGACCATTGAACCAGGAAAGCCAAAAATCTGTTTAATAAAACCTGTCTGACATAAAAAATAAGGAATTAGTATTGCTATAAGAAGCCAGTTAGGGGAAAGCTTTAATTTTGAGTATTTAATAGCGAATATCCCACCAAATATAAAAAAAACGGCCAGTACGGAAGTCATTTGCAGATAAATTCTGTTAAGGTCATAACCGACAGAAACCATCGGAAAAATGACTGAAACTACTAAAATAATTATACAAACCAATCCAAGGAACAGGTATTCCAAATCCATTTCCATAAAACGCGGGAAAAAACTTTTAATTTTGCTCTCCTCACCTATTTTCTTCTTTACTCGTTTAATTATTTCCCAAAAGAAACCAGTTACCCCCAAAACCATCAGGATAATTGTAGCCCAGTTAAAAATAAATTCAATGCGGTGTGGAATTCCCTTTTCTCCTAAACCCGCCCCAAAGGCATCAGGAACTGTATTTCTTGACTCAAGAACAAAAAAGTTCTGTAAGCTTTTGAATGTACCATAGACAAAATTTACCCCTGAATCAAAAGGAACGGCTGTTACCTGACTATACCAGACAAAGAGTAAAACAAAGAAGAGGACAACGGTAATAAAGGTTATGCCTCTTTTTAACCCCTGATTTTCAAGCTGACCTCCAGGCAGAATATCTGGAGTTACAGGATTTCCTGCAATAGAAGAATTTTCGTTTAAGGCAAGAATACCAGTTTTCTTAGTATTTTTTTCTCTTTGGCTAAGCAGTCTTAAAAATAGTTCCATTACCAGCCAGGTTAAAATTAAAACGAAGAAAAAGACATAAGTAGTTGAATAATGAGAAACAATTGTGGCGACGGTAAATATGATAAAGAGCCCTTTCTTGGCAAACGGGTTTATCTTAGAGTGAAAAAGGACCATAATAGCCAGAATAAAAAATAAAATAGCGGAGTTAGTTCGGGCATGGGCAGTTGTCATTTGAAAATTATAGAAACACATAAAGAAAAATGAAGCTAAAAAAGCATAAAAATTATTCATATACTTTTTGGAGATAATATAAACAACAAGCGGAGAGATGGAAAAAAGCAAGGGATAAAAAACTTTAAAAAGATATTCAGGATTAATATTTAAAAATGATTGATAGATAGCCGGTAAAAGCATGATGCTTAAACAGGAATTAAAATTATTACTTTCAAATAAATGCCAGCTTTGAAATTTAGAAGTTAATTGAAATAAATAGTACTCATAGTGGGCATCCGTCCCAATGATATGATTTGATCTTAAGGCATACGTTAAAACAAGTGAAATGCTGAACATAAAAATAATAACAGGATAACTTTGTTTAGACAATTTATTTTGAAAAGCAATAATAAAAATAGTGCAAACAGTGATTAAAAACAAAAGGCCCATTAAAAATATGTTATTGCTCGTAAGATTCATAAGGTAAGTGCCAAAGATGCTCAGGATGGGAAAAGTGAAAGAAAAACCAATAATCAGTTTATCTGTAGTATTCAGCTTAACTTTTCTATGACTAAATACCAGACCTTCTTTATTTGTGATGTAAATAATAAAAGTCATTACTAAAAGAGCAAGGCTTATAAATATACTAAGAAAACCGGTAGACAAAGGCCGACTGTAACCAAAATAAAGACTTGCCTGATTTAAGAGCCATCCGTAAAACATTAAAAACGCCTGGCTTAATCCTACGCTTAAAACTAATTTTACAGTTGGCTCCAAATGGTTTAAACGAAACAGCAGAACCAACAACCAACCAGGTAGAAGACCCAGTAAAATTACACTAAGAAATTGTCTTAAAAAAGGCAGGTTTAAAAAAATGGCAAGGTTGGCAGTAAATATAAGTAAAACTACTAATATAAGGCATCTTTGCACCTGCCCGAATGGATTTTCTTTCTCAGTTAACATATCATTGTTCATTATAAATTTTACTCCTTTAACTAAAAATCAAGTCGTGTCCGGATAAAGCATAGTCAAGTTCCAGTTGGCCGGGTTGTAAATGTCAACTTTATGAGTAAGATTTTGGTTTAATTTTCGCGCAACGAAGTAGCTTTCCTCCATGAACCGCCGGTAAGGAAAATCTAAAGATGATTTAAAACCAAAGCGTTTTAAGAATTCTTGGTGGAATTTTTGGTTTTGCATTTCCCAAACAAAGATAATATCGCAACTACTTTTTTCCAGTTCCTCCAAGGCTTGGGCCATAAGGATTCTAAAACAATCTAAATCATTATCTTTGACCAAGTAATCTACTATCCGTCCGGTGATAAGACCATTATTACTCTGATTCGTGCTAATTAAAGCATATCCTTTTAGTTCTTCTCCCTGGCGAGCTAAAAGGTATTTGTATTTAAAAACAGGATGCCGGTCAAAGCGCCATTTAAAATATATTTCACTTCTCACATGCTCTATACTGTTTGTATCGTATAGCGTGTCTATTTCTTTTAAGGCTTCGGGGAAGTAATCAAAAAGCTCAACAGTAAAAGATTGTTTTTCCTTTTCAGATATTTTTGGCTGCCGATGGTAAAGTTTGTTATAAAAAAA
>JJNX02000092.1 GCA_000681355.2 Peptococcaceae bacterium SCADC1_2_3 | reverse complement strand
TTAGCTTATACGCGGCCGCAAAACCAAATTGTCCCCGGCATACGTTCCGAACAAAAACTTATTGGTTTTCCCACTATGGGTTACCTGGATATTGCTTTACGTTCCGCGTTTAGGCATTGTGGAGTAGAGACAATAAAAACCCCTTCTCCCAGCAAAACTACTATAGAGTTGGGCCGGGAATTAGCTCCTGAATTTGCCTGCTTTCCTTTGGTGGTTACCCTGGGTCAAATGCGCCAGGTTTTAGAAAAAGGCGCGAACGTCCTTTTAATGGTAGGGGGCAAAGGGCGCTGCCGGTTAGGCTGGTACGCCCAAATTCAAGAAATTTTGCTTAAAAAGAAAGGCTATGATTTTAAGATGGCTATTATTGATTCCCCCGTGCCTCTAAAAACCCAATGGAAAGGGTTTCGCAATACAATTAAGTGGCTGACTGACGGGGCCTCCTGGCCGCGTTTCATTAAAGCTTTAAGTTTTGGCGTATACAAACTTACGGCCCTGGACAAGGGAGAGATGCTGCTTCAAAAAATGCGGACTGTAGAGGTTGAACGCGGGGGAGCCGATAAAATTTTTAAAAAGTACCTTTTGCGTCTGGAATCTTGCGATACCTTTACCAGGGTAAAAAAAGAATGGAAATGTTTCCAACAAGAAATGGCGGCTATTGCCACTACGGCAACTAACCCTTTACATGTTTTTATAGTTGGTGAAATATGGGTGGTACTGGAACACTTCGTTAATAACTATCTGGAGAAGTTTTTAGGTACTCACCCCCATTACCGGGTTTATACCCACCGTGACCTTTATACCAGCGACTGGTTTAAGCTTCATGTTTTACAAAACAGAAAGCTGAAAAAACGGGAAAAATATATTCACCAGGCAGCTAAAACTTACCTGACCACAAAAGTTGGCGGTCATGGCTTAGATACAGTTGGTTTAACTGTTTTAGGTAAAGAAGAAGGGATGGACGGAATCATTCATGTTTTTCCTTTTACGTGCATGCCGGAAATAGTAGCCCAAAATATCCTGGTAAAAGTAAGTAAGGAACTGGACATTCCTGTTTTAACCCAGATTATTAGTGAGCAAACAGGGGAAGCAGGTTACCAGACACGTCTGGAAGCCTTTCTTGACGTACTTTTAGAGCGCCGGGAGTATAAAACAAAGCAGCAGGAAAGGGGTAAAACTATTGTATTTAGCGGGCATTGACGTTGGTTCGGTAACCACAAAACTGGTGGTCATTGACGAACAGAATAAGGTTATTTTTCAGACGTATTTACGTACGGCCGGGGGGCCTATTCTAGCTATCCAAAGTGCATTTCGCCAGTTAGGGGAAAAGGTAGGTTCTGACCTCGAAATATCAGGAGTAGGAACTACCGGCTCCGGAAGACATTTGGCCAGCCTAATGGTGGGGGCGGATGTGGTAAAAAATGAAATCACGGCTCACGCTACGGCCGCGCGCTTTGTTGCCCCGGAAGTACGAACCGTAATTGATATTGGAGGTCAGGACTCAAAAATAATTTTTTTAAACCAGGGAGTTTCCACCGGCTTTAATATGAATACGGTTTGTGCGGCCGGTACAGGTTCTTTTTTAGATCATCAGGCAGCCCGTTTAGGTATCCCCATTGAAGAATTTGGTGAACTGGCCTTAAAATCTAAAAGCCCGGTACGCATAGCCGGACGTTGCGGAGTATTTGCGGAATCAGATTTAATTCATAAACAACAAATGGGCTACCCCAAAGAAGATTTAATTGCCGGTTTATGCCTGGCCCTGGTGAGCAATTATCTGACCAATGTAGCCCGTAACCGGAAAATTGAAGCCATGGTTCTTTTTCAGGGCGGAGTAGCGGCGAATATTGGTATTCGGGCGGCCTTTGAAACTAAAATTAAAATGCCCGTTATTGTCCCGAATTATTACCAGGTTATGGGGGCTTTAGGAGCGGCTTTAATAGCCAAAAAGGAAATGCTAGCCCGCCCGCGTCAAACTGGTTTTAGGGGTATTTACGCCGTTACAAACTTTACCTGCCGGCCGCGCAGCTTTATCTGCGCTGATTGTGCCAATAATTGCGAGGTTAACGAATTATATATTCAAGACGAGCTAACTAGCCGGTGGGGGTCTAAATGCGGCAAATGGGAAAACTTAAACCTTACCTCCGCGCAATATACCTTTGCCCAGGAAGCTCCATTAAAAATTATGGCCCGGTAAAATTTAAGCTATTCAATATCTAAAACTTTACTAACCGTAACTTTAATTTCCCTAATTATATTTTCCTGGCAAAATTTAGCGGATTCATTAGCCGGGTCTATTTCCAGTATTTTATCAAAACAACCTAAAGCCTCTTCGTACCTTTTAAAGTGCATTAAAATATAACCTTTGTTGTTTAGGGCTTTGATATAAAAAGGGTGAATGGTTAAAGACTGTTCAAAACATTCCAATGCTTCCTGGTATTTTTTTAAGTTATAAAAAGCAACTCCTTTATTATTCCAAGAAATCCAGTTAACGGGCTCTTTTTCTAAGGCTAGGTTAAAACAGTTAATGGCTTCCTCATATTTTTCTAAAGTTAATAAAGCAACCCCTTTATTATGCAAGGCAATAACCAAATCAGGGGAGATAGCTAAAGCCTCATCAAAGCTTTGGATAGCTTCGTCAAATTTTTTTAATTCTAATAAAGCAGCGCCTTTACCATTCCAGGCCAGAGCGTAATGAGGATCAAAATATAAAGTTTTTTCAAAACAAGTAATAGCCCCCTGGTATTTTTTTAGGTGCAAAAAGGCTGAACCTTTATTAAACCAGGCTACTACATGTTCCGGAGCAAGTTCTATCGCTTGCTCGTAAAATTTAATGGCCCTTTCATATTTCACCGACTGGTAAAAAGTATTTCCGGCACTAATTAGAAAGTTAAGGGTATCTTCATTTTCTTCTGACATAATCAACCCATCCCAATTTAATATTATGTGGAATTTTATTTTTAAATAATTTATATTATGATGAAAAATATAAACGTGGGATAAATAACTTAATAATTATCCCACTATCATTAAAGTATAAGCAATTCGTAAATAAAGTTAAAAATTATTTATTTGCTTAAATTATACCATCTATTTTAAAATTATCAATATTTTCTTTGGTGTATCCCAGGTGTAATAAAACAGATTCAGTATGTTCACCTAATTCTGGCGGTGGTTGTTTTGCTTCGGCCGGTGTTTCAGATAACTTAATGGGAAAACCTAATTGTTTAATTGTCCCTAACCGGGGATGCTCCATTTCGAAGACCATTTTGCGGTGGAGTACTTGGGGATCGTTAAAGACCTCTGGTAAACTATATACCGGTCCGGCACAAGTGTCAATTTCTTTAAGAATTTTTACCCACTCGTCTTTACTTTTTTTCTTAAATTCTGCCTGGATAATACTCCGGACTTCGTCTTGTTTTTCGTCAACCGATTGTAAGGGGATTAATTCTTCTTTTTCTAAAAAACGGCACAGGTTGGCCCAAAAATGAGGCTCAACTGCTCCAAGCGTAATGTATTGGCTATCGCTAGTTTCGTATACGTCATAATAAGCGTATTTTCCGGTTAACCAAGTTTTACCCCGTTCGGGTATAATGTTGTCCGCAAAATATGTACCGGTTAATACGGGCAACCAGGCAACAGCACCGTCTAACATAGAAATATCTACAAACTGGCCTTTACTTGTTTGTTGTCGGGCTAGTAAGGCCAAAAGAATGCCTATTGTGGCCATCAAAGTACCTCCACCAATATCTGCCACCTGTACCCCAGATAAAGCAGGACCCTTTCCTTGCTGGCCAACCATTCCCAGGACACCAGCGTAACCAAGGTAATTAATATCGTGTCCTGGAAATTGCGCGTAAGGCCCATCCTGCCCGTAGCCGCTGATGGAACAGTAAATTAAACGCGGGTTAATTTGTTTTAAGGTCTCGTAATCTGCTTTATAACGTTTGGCCACCCCTGGCCGAAATCCCTCTAAGACAACATCTGATTCTTTTACCAGGCGGTGAAAAACTTCTTGTCCTTTTTCTACTCTCAAATTAAGCGTTATACTTTGTTTATTCCGGTTTACAATTAAAAACTTACCGCTTGTGTCTTTCACCAACGGCGTTTCCCATCGTAAACGGTCACCAGAGCCGGGTTGTTCTACTTTTATTACTTCAGCCCCAAAATCTGCTAAAAACAATGAACAGTAAGGTCCCGGTAACCATTGGGTAAGATCTAAAACTTTACATCCATTAAGTGGTGTAGCCAAATATAATCCTCCCTTTTTATTTTTTAATCTGTTTTTACATATTTTTTATTGTTTCTTTAAGCTTACGGTACGTTGCCTTTAATCCCTCTGACATTACCCGCGTATTATTAATGGTGGTCATAAAATTTGTATCCCCCTGCCAGCGAGGAACAATATGGACGTGAAAATGACCAGGTACTCCAGCTCCTGCAACTTTGCCCAGGTTAGCGCCTATGTTAAAACCCTCTGGTTTAAAGACTAGTTTTAATAACTGAACAAATTTTTGGGTTAATTGAATAATTTCAACCGCTTCTTCTTGTTCTAAAGCGGTTAATTCACTAACGTGTCTTTTTGGGGCCACCATTAAGTGTCCATTTGTATAGGGGTAAAGGTTTAACACTACAAAAACTTTATTGGCCCGTAAAAGAACATAATTATCATCATCATTGTCAGCTTGCAATTTAGCGCAAAAAATACAGCCTGAAGGACTTTCCTTGCCCACATATTCTGAACGCCACGGGGCCCAAATTCTTTCCATATTACTGTGTTTCCCTTCAAAACGTATGACTATAATTTAGTTTAATAAACTCTTAAAGTCAAGAAGTAATTTCTTTATTCAGAAAATAAAACTACTTTTTAAATTTAAAATTAAACGCAAAGATATTGCTTAAAATAGCAAAAATGAATATAATAACTACGCATTAATTAGGAAAGGTATAGTTAAAATTAAAAATCAAAAATATAAGGTAAGGTTTAAGCAAAATGGCTAATGAGATTGATAAAACTAAGCTTACTTCAAGCTCAAATTACCGAAAAATTTTATACGAGCTAGTAAAAGAACGTTCTTTTAAATTTGGCGAATTTATTCTTTCGTCTGGAAAAAAAAGCAATTATTATTTTGACGGAAAACAGGTGACTCTCCATCCTTTGGGGGCGTACACATTAGCAAAAGTTATTATTGAAAATATTAAAGACGAAAATATTCAGGCTATAGGTGGTCCTACAATAGGGGCTGATCCCATCGTGGGTTCACTGGCCCCTGTTTGCTATCTTGAAGGCTTAAATTTAAAATTATTTATTGTTCGTAAAACAGCAAAGGAGCACGGGGGGAAAAGACTTATTGAAGGGCCGAAACTCCTGCCCTCCGACCGGGTAGCAATTTTAGATGATGTTCTTACCACCGGAAGTTCAATAATCAAGGCTATTGAAGCAGTAAAAGATGTAGGCTGCCCGGTAGTTAAAATTATTGTCCTGGTAGACCGGTTGGAAGGAGGAACAGAAAAAATCGAAAGTATGGGCCTTAAGGTGGACTCAATATTCACTATGCGTGATTTTGATCTTTGAAGGAACTTGGGCCTGGAAGCAAAACTTACCTTCAAGCTATTACCTGAACATTTTAAAAACTGGTGCGGCAGAAGGGACTTGAACCCCCACGACCTTACGGCCACAAGAACCTGAATCTTGCGCGTCTGCCAATTCCGCCACTGCCGCATAAATTAAAATTTCTCTAAATTATCAAGAATTACAATGAACATAGGTGACGCAGTTTTTTTTAATTTTAGCATAACTATAAATTTTTTGCAAGAAAAACTAACGCTTTAAAAGAAAAAAATTACCTCTTTATTCCAAAGGGGGGTTATTTATTTACTTTATCCTTGCTTTGGGGTTGTTACTTTTTTATAATAAAAGTAGATAAGTATATATAAATAATAAATTGGTATAGTGGAAATTTAAACGGTGATTAGTGTTGCCTAAGGACAATTATAGGAGGTGCTTGTATAGAGTGAATAATTTTAAGACTTGGTTGTTAATGGGTTCTCTTACTATCTTATTGGTTTTAATAGGTAAATTAATTCTCGGGCAATCAGGTGCAATCTTGTTTTTTATAATTGCCGTGGGGTTAAACTTATTCAGTTATTACTTTAGTGACAAAATAGCCCTTAGTATGACGCGAAGTAAGCCCCTGGCCGAACATGAAGCCCCGGAAATTTACGATATAATTCGCCACCTTTCCCAACAGGCAGGGCTGCCTATGCCGCGTGTCTATCGTATCCCCTCCTTGCAGCCAAATGCCTTTGCTACGGGACGTAATTCTGCGCACGCTGTTGTAGCCGTTACTGATGGGTTAAGGCAAATCCTCAACCAGCAAGAAAT
>JJNX02000091.1 GCA_000681355.2 Peptococcaceae bacterium SCADC1_2_3 | reverse complement strand
AGAATAAATTACCGTTTGTATCATGATGAAAAATCTGCTATCACATATAAAAATTTATTGGGAGGTAAGGAAGTACCCGAGCTGGAATCGTCACATCCTGATTTCCATGCTCAGTCATTTCTTTCTCTGGCATATCAAGATAAGGTTGGGGAAAAAAAGCACCCATTATTACTCTGTCGCAGCTTAGGATTTTACTTACGGCAGTATTACCCTTGAGGACATTCTCAACAGATGATTTGATCATGTTGGTCGGTTGGATACAAAGGAAAAATTACAAAGCCTATCTTTCCCACAAGAAAAGTAAATTGATTGGTAAGTGCTTAGTCTAAATATCGTTGTAGTGTTATTTACATATTCAAAGTATTGTGTTAAAATTATCCCAGTTAAAGAAACACAGAAGGTGACGTATTGTCAGCAATCAAAGGGATCAACAGAATAAACGATTATGCCTTCAAACGTATCCTTGGATCAGAAGAAGGTAAAGAAGCCCTCTTAGGGCTATTAAACGCCGTGCTCAAACCTCCACCAGGCAAAGAACTTGAGAGCATTGAACTAAAAGATAGAGACATCGACCCGGAACACCTGGTTGACCGGGGCGCCAGACTAGATATTCTGGCTAAGACAACTGAAGGAACACTAATCAATATTGAAGTCCAGATAGCCAACGAATACAATCTTGACCAACGTATTCTTTATTACTGGGGGCGGGTCTATTGCGGTCAGTTGACCAGCGGTGACCTTTTCAGCAAACTAAAAAAAACCATCAACATCGTGCTTTTAGCTTTTAACTGGTTTCAAGACAACCGTTACCACCGGAGCTTTCACCTTAAAGACGATAAAACAGGCGAGGCTTTAACTGACCTTTTGGAAATTCACATCCTGGAGATTGAAAAAATTAAAGGCCTTGGCCGCAGACCAAAGGATTCTTTAGAAGCCTGGCTGGTCTACTTCAGTAATTTAGAAGGAAAAGAAATGGAGGAGATTGCGATGGAAAACCCGGCCATCAGAAAAGCACTGACCGTTGAAGAAATGTTCTGGCAAAGCGAAAAAGAACGCAGGATTTACGAGTTGCAGGAGAAAGCACTGCATGAGAGGCTTTCTGCACTTGCTGAAGCCAGGGCAGAAGCTATGGCAGAAGGTGAGGCCAGAGGTGAGGCCAGAGCAAAACAGGACGATATTTGCAAATTTCTGGAGAAAAGGTTCCGGGCAGACACCTCCGGTCTGCAACAAAAAGTACATCAAACATCAAAACTTGAGGTACTGGACCGGATTCTAGAAGAGCTTTTTAGTGCCAGTACATTAGAGGAAGCAAAGGGGATCATAAATGGACAGGTACATTGATTTATGATTGAGAAGCAAGGGGGACGTTCATTTTGCTTCATAGATTTTACGCAAAGCTTAGCTTTTATGGTAAGGGTAAGGCGACCATGGAGGCCAATTGAGGTACAGCAGGGCGATTATTTAAAAGAAGACGACATTGTGCGCTTACGAGGATGACTTTGGGCGGGAATGAGGGGCAAAAAACACTGGCGCAAAATTTTGCCCCCAGTCTTCAGCTCCGATCAGGTGCGCAACGAACTGGACACGTTTTGGCCGTTTCTGGATGTGCTGGTTTTTGCTTTTGCCTTCATCGTTGACAAATTTCAGATAGTAAGTTATTTTGGTAATCAAAGGTGATTGCTCATAAATGTTGAAGCCATAAAGGTTAGATGATGGGCACGGTAGTAATTCCTGCTGGTTTACGCAAGGAATATGGCCTGGGAGAAGGAGATAATGAGGAATATTGAGCATTAATTAATTCAGGGTAAAATACTTAAAGGAGGTTTAATTCTTTAAGAAAAGAAGGTGTCTTATGTCATGAGAAGTATTACAGATGTTGAATTAGCACAGAAAGAACATAAACTGTTACAAAAAATAAAGAAGAACCTGGATTATTTAATTAGTGGGGGATCAGTATTTCTTTTTGGTTCAAGAGCTCGTGGAGATTCAAAGAATGATTCGGATTGGGACATATTGATTATAACTGAAAAAATAAACGAAAAAATTAAGAGCAGTATTCTTAAAACTTTATACAATATAGAACTAGAAGAAAATGTAATAATAAATCCACTTATACTGTCAAGAAATGCATGGGAAAATGGTCGCTTTGCCTGTCATCCTATACATGCTCATATAGAATCTGAAGGGATATTATTAACTTATGAATAAGGATATTGTCTTCTACCGCCTTCAAAGAGCTAAAGAGACATTTGAAGATGCAAAGATTTTATTTGCAAAAAACCGCCTTAATTCTACCGTCAATTGAGAAAAAGAAGACGTTGGTACTATTGGAAATTTACAGGTTTGCTTAGAAAAGGAGTGATTATTTGAAAGCTTTGATTTTAGCCGGTGGACGTGGAACAAGATTGCGGCCACTGACACATACTACCGCCAAGCAGTTGATTCCGGTGGCCAATAAGCCGATTATTTGTTTTGTTTTAGAGCAAATTTGCGCCGCCGGAATAAAGGACATTGGCATTATTATTTCCCCGGAAACTGGAGAAAGCATTAAGAAGGTAGTTGGCGACGGTTCCCGCTGGGAGGCTAAGGTTACTTATATTTTTCAGGAGGAGCCAGGAGGGTTGGCCCATGCGGTGAAGACGGCCCGTGATTTCCTAGAGGATTCCCCTTTTCTTATGTTTTTAGGAGACAACCTTATCCAGGGTGGCATTGAAGAGTTGGTAAGTGAATTTAAAGGCGGCAACTGCGATGCAATTATTCAATTAAAGAAAGTAAAAGACCCTCGGCAGTTTGGAGTAGCTGTACTGGGACCGGATAACCAGGTACTTCAATTAGTTGAAAAACCCAAAGAACCGCCCAGCGACCTGGCTCTGGTGGGTATTTATCTTTTTAGCCCGGCAGTGCACGCAGCAATTGAAAGGATCAAGCCCTCCTGGCGGGGGGAATTAGAGATTACCGATGCCATTCAACAGATGGTCAGCTCCGGCGGCCGGGTGCAAGCCAGGACACTAGAAGGCTGGTGGATGGATACCGGCAAAAAAGATGACATCCTGGAGGCCAACCGGGTGGTATTAGATGAATACGCCTGTTATGAAGTTAATGGGCAGGTGGATGAGACAAGCCAGGTGGGGTGGGCCGGGTAAACATTGCAAAAGAAGCGCAGATCGAAAACAGCACCATCCGCGGCCCGGCGGTGATTGGGGAAGGAACGGTAATTAAGGATTCTTTTATCGGGCCATATACAGCAATCGGCCAATTGAGTGTTTTGGAACAGGTGATATACTCATTGCTGAATTTGCATATAATAATCAGTCTGGGTTAATAGGAAGGGCAATTCAGAGCGTGCTTAACCAGACTTATCAGGATTTTGAGCTAACCATAATGAGTGAAAGGAATATATAATTTAGGAGTGAGGAGGTTTACAACAGTGGGCACAAAAACTTTGAAGATCTCATATCCGGAAGACCTGCCTGAGTCGATGGGGCAAACATATGAGGAATTCGAGCGGGAAATTAAATTCATCGTGGCTGCCAAGCTCTACGAGATGGGCCGCATCTCCTCAGGTCGGGCAGCGGAATTAGCTGGCTCGGACCGTATTGAATTCTTGGAGGCTTTGGACCGATACCGGATCTCGGTGTTCAATTACCCCTTAGAGGAGTTGGAACGCGAGATCAGGGATGCCAAAGTACGAGCAGAGAAGACACCTTGAGAGTTATTTGTAACACTAGCCCGCTGATTCTGCTTGCTAAGATCCGTCGGCTCGACCTTCTAGACCAGCTTTATTACAAGGTGAGTATTCCATCCTCGGTTCTGAAGGAGGTGGAAGCAAAACCTGGTAAGGAGACGGAGCTAATTCAGTCTCTACTACAGCGCCAAAAGTTCCAGCTCCGGCAAGCAACAAAGCGCACTCTGGAAGAACTTCCGCCCGGTCTGGGGGCTGGCGAGCGGGAGGCAATCGCCCTTGCTTTAGAAACAAGGGCTAATCTTGTGGCGCTCGATGACCAGCAGGGACGGCACATTGCCCGAGAAAGAGGGTTATCGGTTACTGGGACGATCGGAATCCTGATCGAGGCTCGGCAGAAGGGCATGATTCCTTCGGTGCGTTGCGAATTGGACCGCCTGATTGAAGTTGGCATGTGGGTCCATGAGGTGTTTTATCACCGGATTTTACAGGAGTTTGGTGAATGATCAAGGCGTCATCATCCCCACTTACAACCGAGCGCACCTGATTGGTAGATCGAACCAGAACGTGCTTAACCAAACTTATTATGATGATGTAGATGCCCTTGCAGAAAGGTTGGAGTTTCTCATTTGCCATCCTGAAGTAATGTACTGGAAGTTTTCCCGTATATGAAGTGCCCTTACGGTTTTCAGGTTCTGGCGCGGCATCGATTCGATTGCCTTAAGTGTCTCTTTTAAGTGTCACGGTAAGATTCTCTCTGTTTTTGAGCCATAGATACTTTGTGCCACGGAGGATATCCTGTTCCTTGATCTCTTTCTTCCGTACCTCATCAACGGCCTTGACCTTTGAATCTTCATGATATGGAATTTGTCAAAGGTGATCTCTGCTTTGGGAAAACTGTCCTCAATACCCTAAGATATTTGGCGGGGGACATATCGATGCTTGCGTTAGTAATATTTTCTGGCAAGCCATGATGTGCAATAAGGTCTTCTTTGAATTCTTTCAACGTTGAGGCATCCTTCCCTTTTGTTACGAATATCGTTTTCTTCTTTTTGAGGTCAACGACAAGCGTTACATAATCATGGCCTTTCTTGGCCGAAGTCTCATCAACGCCTATGGAGGATACACGGGAATAATCCTCAAATCTCCTTGCTTCTTCAACGTAGTAACGGACCATCCTCCAAAGCTTATTGTCGTCTTCGCTGACAATACGGGAAACGGCATTGATGGGCATCTCTTTGCAGAGGGTCATGGCGAATGATTCAAAAACGAGGGTAAAGTCAGCGCCGCTTCTTGCCCATGGCACCTCTACCTGAAGGATGCCATCTTCCTTACATTCAATTTTTGTGCTTTAGATGGCGATAAACATCTTGTAAGTGTAAAGAAACAGGGTAGTATATTGCGTTGGCTATACCTTGGGTGCGGAGATGTTGCTGCAGTTGGTTCCTATTTTTTTGAGAATTCTTAAAGCGAATCGTGTAATAATTGAATACGTGGCTTTTGTCTGGCCCAAGGTAAGGCAATGTAATTTCATCAACTTCTTTAAGGTAATGGGCATAAAGTTCTGCTGCTTGCTTACGTTTTTTAGTCCAGTTATCTATATGATTTAGCTTTACCCGCAGGATGGTTGCTTGAAGATTATCAAGTCTACTATTAAAACCCGGGATGAGATGGTAATATTTTTCTTTGCAACCGTGGTTGCGGAGCATTTTTACCTTTTCGGCAATTTCCGGGTTATTTGTGGTTATCATTCCTCCATCACCGTAAGCGCCAAGTATTTTGCTAGGGAAAAAACTAAAGCAGCCAACATCGCCAATAGAGCCTGTTTTCTTTTCCTTGTATTTTGCGCCTAAAGATTGGGCGCAGTCTTCAATAACCAGAAGGTTGTACTTTTCAGCCAGTTCTAAGATGGGCTTCATGGTTGCAGCCTGTCCGTAAAGATGGACGGGGAGAATAGCTTTAGTTCTATCAGTGATTTTGAATTCAATTTTTGTTGGGTCTATGTTATAGGTTACCGGATCAATATCCACAAAAACGGGGACGGCACCACACTGGGTAATTGCCTCGGCGGTGGCAATAAAGGTAAACGGGGTAGTGATTACTTCATCCCCTGACTCCACGCCGCAGGCAAGAAGACCAAGCTGTAGTGCTTCAGTTCCTGAAGCAACGCCTACAGCGTATGAGACTTTCAAGTAAGAAGCGAACTCTTCTTCAAATGCTTTTACATCTGCGCCAAGGATAAAATCTCCCCTTTCGATTACTTTGCTGATAGCTCTATCGATGTTTTTTTGCCTATTTACTGCTTAACTTTCTGATTAAACTGCTAAGCATTCGTTCTATCTCTCGGCTTTTTAGAAGTAGAATTCCCCTTTCCTTCGTGATAAAATACAACCAAACCAGACTTTAGGCAGGCGAGTCAATGAACACCGAAACCACTGCGATCAAAATGGATGAACACAGGCTTTGGGCAGGCAGGATGCCTACCCTACGAGCCTGTACCACTTGATTAAAAGGCTGTTCCACTTATCGAAAAAGCCAAAGAACTCCTGGATCTGGCTGACCTGACCAAACCACTGGAAATGAAGTTCCCTGATCCCCGGGTAATATTTATTGAAGAAAACAAAACCTGAGATAGTTGCATCACCGTTAATTTAATAAAATATTCAGTTTTCAAGTTTCAATGAGCCAATTTTTAAAACAAAAAACCTTGTTGCCGACTTCAACACCAATGGCAGGATTGATTTAATTGACCTGATACTTTTAGTTAGGAATTAAAATAAAGAAAGCTTTGCTTATTAAAAAATCAGAGGCGAAGAGAATATTTTGCAAACAAGACCACCGTTTTTTAGCTGTTATTATTTACATATTCAAAGTATTGTGTTAAAATTATCCCAGTTAAAGAAACACAGAAGGTGACGTATTGTCAGCAATCAAAGGGATCAACAGAATAAACGATTATGCCTTCAAACGAATCCTTGGATCAGAAGAAGGTAAAGAAGCCCTCTTAGGGCTATTAAACGCCGTGCTCAAACCT
>JJNX02000090.1 GCA_000681355.2 Peptococcaceae bacterium SCADC1_2_3 | reverse complement strand
ATCCAGAGCAATACTACTCAATATTCGGACAGTCGCTTCCCTTGCAATTATTGTCCCAGAAAAATATTAATATTGTTCGTTTTTATGTAACACGAAACAAAAAAGAGGAAGCGGCAATATGGTGTAACGAACAGTTTGCCCAAATTCAAGCAAAAATTAAAAAAATTGAGAAGGGATGGACATAATGAAACTTGAAACCCTTATTGCCTATCTGGCAGACAAAACAACAATTAGAGGAAAAAAGGCTTTGCAAAAGTTGGTATATTTCTGTGCCGAGGCCGGTGTACCCATTTATGCAAATTTTCGTCTGCATATTTACGGGCCGTACAGTAACGAGGTGGCAGAGGAACTGGGAGAAGCCGTAACAAGGGAAATAGTGAAAGTTTCTCCGGATGGATATAGCTTTTCTAAGGGGTTTTCCGGTGATAAATATCTTTCCCGGGATTACGGGAATATTGAAGCCAACCGGGAAAAAATACAGAAGGTGCTGGACGTGTTTGGAGGGTTTACCCCACTAGAACTTGAATTATATGCTACCATACATTTTATTGCTACAGCGTTAAGTGAAGCATACGGGAAGGTAACCAAAGAAAGAGTAGTAAATGAAGTTTACAGGGCTAAAGGGGACAAGTTTAACGTCGAGAGAATCGAAAGTGCCTATCAAGACCTGTCGGCATGGAATTGGATCGCGTGATTGATGATCGCAGCCGATCATTAGATTGTGACTGCTTGTATTTGCTTTTTCGGTAAATGGCGGATAGATTAGACACTCATGCTGCATTATTATTGTAAGGAGAGGTGCAAAAGATGACCGAGATAATAGTATCCGGTAAGTACCAGATTGTTATTCCTGCTGAGGTTCGCAAGTCTTTTAACATTAAGAAAGGCCAGAAGTTGCAACTCATAGTGGAATACGACGGCATCAAACTTATTCCAAACATGCCTTTTTCCGAAATGCGCGGCTTTTTACGCGGAATGGATACAAAAATAGAGCGGGATGAGGAGGAACGGTTTTGATTGTAGTGGATTCCTGCGGCTGAAATTTTAATAAGAAAGGGAAGGTTGTTCTGACTAAAATAATTGACGGAAAAGCTATAGCCGTCCAGGTGCGGGCGGAACTAAAAATAGAAGCTATGAAATGGCGTGAACAAGGGATTATACTTAATTTAGCCGTTATTCAGGTCGGTGATGACGCGGCCTCTTTGGTTTATGTAAGGTCAAAACAAAACCTCTGCCAACAGGTAGGAATTAATCTTGACCTTTTTATTTTTAAGGGTACGGTTAAAACTGAAGAAATTTTAACTTTGCTTAGTGAATTAAATAATGATCATAAAGTCCACGGTATTGTAATTGAGTTGCCTTTACCTCCTCAGGTGGACAAACAAAGAGTAATTGCCTCTATTTCCCCGGTTAAAGATGTAGATGGGCTGCACCCCTTAAACAAAGGGTACTTGTTAAGCGGTAAAGAAGGCCTTTTTCCGGCTACCCCTGCGGCCTGTATTGAGATTTTAAAACGAAGTAACATTGAAATTGCCGGCAGGCACGCTGTCTTGGTGGGAAGAGGGGAAACGGTAGGCCGGCCTTTAATTTTTATGCTCCTAAAGGAAAATGCTACG
This sequence comes from Peptococcaceae bacterium SCADC1_2_3, assembly GCA_000681355.2. Lineage (GTDB taxonomy): Bacteria > Bacillota > Desulfotomaculia > Desulfotomaculales > Nap2-2B > SCADC1-2-3. The sequence continues at coordinate 5,123 of JJNX02000090.1, read as the reverse complement.
GTTACCGTATGTCATACCAGAACAGTTGACCTTTCCTTTTATACCAGACAGGCCGAAATTTTATTTGTGGCGGTCGGGCGGCCAAAATTAATTAAAGGGGAAATGGTTAAACCAGGAGCAGTGGTGGTGGATGCCGGGATAAATGCTCTGGAGAAAGGAATTTGTGGCGATGTTGATTTTGAAGCAGTAGAGGAAACTGCCGGGGCTATTACGTCGGTTCCCGGGGGAGTGGGAAGTTTAACTACCGTCTTGCTTTTAAAAAATGTTTGCCGGGCCATTCAAATGCAACAGGAGGAAAGAGAACGTGAAGGAACTTTTTGATTTACCGCTGCGTAAAGTAATAGAATTGGCCGCCTCCGGTGAGCCTACCCCTGGGGGAGGAAGTATTTCTGCCTTAGCCGGTTGTTTGGGCCTTTCTATGACGGCCATGGTGGGTCACCTTACCTCCGGTAAAAACACGGCTTTAGAAGAAGAGGTAAAAGAAGTTACCGGTGCAGCCCAGGATTTAATTACTAAATTAGAAATAATGATTGAGCTGGATATAGCTGCTTTTACGGAATTTATGGCCACCTACCGGTTACCCCGGAATACCCCGGAAGAAAAAAAGGCCCGGGAAGAAGCAAAGCAAAAAGCATTTAAAAAAGCTACGGATGTTCCTTTAGAAACTGCCGTCATCCTTTTAGAAGCCCTGACCCTTACCCGTAAGATGAGCCATATAGGCAGTAAAATGGCCATCAGTGACGTAGGAGTAGCCGCCCACCTTTGTGCCGGAGCCCTGGAAGCAGTGCTTTTATGCGTGGATATTAATCTTCCTCTCATTAAAGAAGAAGCTTATGTTGCTTATGCCCGCGCCCAAAAAGAAAATTTAGTAAGCGCGGCTCAAAAACTAAAAGCCGAAATTTTAACCACCGTGCAAGATAGATTAAGGTAAATTAGAGGTAAAGGCAAAAAGGCTGATTTTAGCCTAAAAAATTTAAAGAAGAAAATTCCGGGAAAAAAATTATGACCGGGTATTTTTTTGGACCATCCGGCTGATTTTTTCAAAGTAAAAATCAGCCAGTGATTGGGCTATTTCCATGGAGGCACCCTCGCTAAATATCCGGCAAACAGGTTCTTGGGCGTCAGGTAAAATTAAGGCCCAACCCTGCGGATGAAATATTTTTACCCCGTCTAATAATTCCATTTCTTTTATTGGCGGCTCCTCAATTAAATGCCGGATTACCTGGCCTTTCATTTCCCAGGGGACAAAGACATCTTTTTGTCTGGTAAAAAAGGCGGGTATTTCATCCACCAAGGCGCCTAAAGAAAGGTTATTTAAGGCGGAAAATTCCAGAATATGAATTAAAGCCCCTAAAGCATCAAAGTTCAATCTAAATTGAATATTATTTTGTCCGGAAAGTTTGGCAACAAAATCCTGAACCGCTGTTTTAGTCCGTACCACCTGACCCTGGTACCGCTGGGCTAAATTTTCAATGGCCTGGGAAGCCGTTACGGGTACCACAACCGGTCCTTTTTGTGTTTTAAAAACTATCAGAGCAATTAAGGAGGTAAGAAGACCATCTTGAATTACCTGGCCGTATTCATCCACCAAGATTAACTGTTCCCCGTTATGATCTAAAATTACTCCGGCAAAAGCTTGCTCTTTTAATACCTGGTAAGTTAAAGAACTAAGTGTCTCTTGGTGGTTATTTTTTTCTGAACCGTCTTGAGCAGCCGGTAAATATCTTACTTCAATATTTAAAGCCTGGGCCAGTGGGTTAATAGACTCCTTTAAGGCAAGGGGAGAAGACACTACCAGGCGAAATTTTTTCTTTTGGAACAAATTAAGGTCTACTTCCTGAAGTAAAGAGTGAATGTATTCTTCCGCTATATTTTGAACATTTTCAGAAAGTTGCACGTGTCCGGCATCCACCCGGGGAAAATCCTCCAGCCTGTAAAGATTTTCTACTTTGCGTTCTGTATCGCGTGAAATGTTACTTCCTTGCCGGTCTAAAAATACCATGGTTATCATCTGGTCATTTAAAGGAGATGTTTTAATATAAATTCCCCCGGCTAAATTTAAGTGGCGCACGGCAAACCGGTGCAGGGGGGTTATACCTGGACCTAAATTTAAAACCCGGGCCCCGGTGGATTGGATACCGGCAGTTGTCGCTTCTTTAAGCATTATTGAGGCCGCGAAATGGTCACTGCCCACCGAAAAACGATTGTTTTTGTTTCCTTGAAGTGAGGCGAACGCTGCGCCGGCGCGCAAAGCCAGCTCCGGTGTTACTTCTATATTAAACAGACCGGTAATACCTTCCAGGCCAAAAATATTATTTTGGGTACGCGTCCCCCAAATTAGGTTGTTTTTAACCACTGTTTGGGCTTCTACCGTTTTGCAGGGCCATAATTTAACGTCGGGTTTAATGATGCTGCGCTTTTTAATTATGGAATCGCTGCCCACAACTGCTCCTTCGTATATGGTTACGTTAGGCTCTGCCCGAACCCTATCGCAAAGGATGGCTCCCCTTAAGGCGCTTCCTGAACTCAGGAAAATGTTCCGCCATAAAACACTGCGTTTAAGGTTAGCCCGCTCCTGAATTAAACAACCTGAACCAATTACGGTTAAGGGCCCAATTTCTACCTGAGGACCAATGCGGCAATTGTCCCCAATTAAAGCTGGGCCGCAAATATTAGCTCCGGGATTAATTTCCGCCCCTTCTTCCACCCAAACCCGCGGGGTAATTTCTTGACCGGGCGCCTTTATTTTTGTCTGGTGGTTTAAAACAGCGTAGTTGGCCTGCAGATATTGCTCCGGGTTGCCAATATCACACCAATAGCCTGGTAAAGTCAGGCCAAATAAAGGTTGTTTTTCTTTTAAAAGCAGGGGAAATAAATTTTTGCTAAAATCAAAAAACTGCTCCTGATCAAAATAATTTAAAACTTCCGGTTCTAAAACATAAATCCCTGAATTTACAGTATCGCTAAATACTTCCCCCCAGGCCGGTTTTTCTAAAAATTGGGTAATTCGTCCCTCCTGGCTGGTAATAACTACCCCGTATTCCAGAGGATACTTTACTTTAGTGAGAACCAGGGTGGCCATAGCCCCTTTTTGACGGTGAAAATTTACCGCCGCCGTTAAATCCAGGTCGGTTAAGGCGTCGCCACTAATAACTAAAAAAGTGTCTTGAATAAAATCCCTGGTATTTTTGACACTACCTGCCGTGCCCAAAGGTTTATCTTCTGTAAAATAGCTTATCCGCACCTTTTGTTTCTGGGCGTAGCTATGTTCAAAGTAATCCCGGATTACCCCGGGCATATATTGTAACGTGGCGCCAATTTCCGTAAAACCGTGCGTAAGGAGCAAATCAACAATATGGGCCATAATCGGGCGGTTAACTACCGGAACCATTGGCTTCGGGCAACTGCAAGTAAGAGGGCGCAAACGCGAACCCTCTCCACCGGCCATAATAATTGCTTTCGTAAAGACCACCCCTTTTAGTTGATATATTTTGTAACTACTCAGGTTCAGAGGGGCAAAGGCACAAAGTTATTTTGCCTATTTGCTGCTTAACTTTCTGATTAAACTGCTAAGCATTCGTTCTATTCAGGTGGATAGCCTGTAGGCAGTTAGGCTGTAGGAGAAAATTATGTGCTACTAACAGCCTACAGCCTATAGCCTAAACAACCTGTTTTTATTTCCCTTTGGACCTCTGCGCCTACCTGAATAGTTACTATATTTTTAATCTTAAGCCCGGGCAAAAATGCGAGTCACCCGGTTAAAAATTTTTTCTGGTGCGGCATGGCTATTAAATAAAGAATGACCATGGGCTTTCCATACTTCCCGGTAAACCTCTTTTGTTTGTTGGGCGATGTTCGGCCAGTTAAATTCCTTTTGTGCTTTTAAATAAGCTTCCCGGCGCAGCCTGGTCCGCAATTCACTGTTTTGTAATAAATAGACAATCATATTGGTTAAGGATTGACTGTTTCCCGGGTAAGCTTTTAATCCGTCCACCCCGTGCCTTACAATTTCACTTAATCCACCGGTGTCCGATACTACCACCGGTGTTTTTGCCGCCATTGCTTCCAGGGCTACAATTCCGAAAGGCTCGTAAAGGCTTGGAAAAACAGCCACGTCCGCCCAATTATAAAGGGAATTACGCACCTCATCATCAACATAGCCGGTAAAATAAATCCGGTGGGCTATGCCCATTTGAACCGCCTGCTGCCGCAAATTTTTTTCGTAAGGTCCTTTGCCGGCAATAACAAATTTTGTTTTGGGACAACGGGTTAAAATATGAGGGACAGCATCAAGCATAACCTGGACCCCTTTTTCCCGCACCAGACGGCCAACGCAAAAGACTAATTGTTCGTCAGGGGCGGCATATTGCTCCCTCTTTGCTCTAGGTTGCTTTAGCTGAAAATTTGCCTGGTTAACGCCGTTTACAATGATTTTAATTTTATCTTCCGGCACCTGAAAAACATATCGTATTTCCCTTTTCATGTACTGACTGCAGCAAATTACCTGCCAGGCCTCAAAACACAACCACCATTCAATGTCGCTAATATGGCGCTGCATGTCGTTATGCAGGCCGTAGTTCCGGCCGTACTCCGTAGCGTGAATGGTGGCGATTAAAGGCAGGCGGTAAGCGTGTTTTATAACCCGGGCAGCGTAAGCAACCAGCCAGTCATGGGCATGAATAACATTAAATTCTTCCAGTTTGGCCATTAAAGGAATGGTTTTTTCGAGCAAGGCAATATTTAACTGAGCTACCCAGGTAACAAAATCAGGGGCTGAAACTTGGTAAGGAATTATCCGGTGGACGTGGACCCCGTTTATTTTTTCGTATTCCGGTATTCCTGTCTCCCCACAGGTAAGCAGGTAAACATCTTCACCTGCCTCGGTCAGCGCGGCGGTTAAATCATAAACATGCTGGGCAATTCCCCCTACTGCCTTAGGAGGATATTCCCAGGACAACATTAAAATACGCATCAACAACTTCCTTCCCTGGTAAAACTTAAACCCGAAAAAAATAAGGTTAAAAAAAGATTAGATTTAAAAATATTATTTTATTTCTCTTCCTTTTTTATGCGTTTTAGGAGTAAAAATCAGCATATTATTCTTTAAAACGATCAAATAAAAT
>JJNX02000089.1 GCA_000681355.2 Peptococcaceae bacterium SCADC1_2_3 | reverse complement strand
GGCAACTTTTATTTCGGGGTAAGGACCCGGCGTGGAACATTTTAACCATAGCGTCTCATTATTTTTATCGTTCATATTTTTAAAACTCTCCTTTAAAAAAACGATCCAAATATAATGGTCTCCTTGCAATATTATTCAAGATAACTATAATATGTTATTGATATTCTAATCCTATGGCAAAGAAAAAAGACACTTTACCACTTGAAAGTCAAAACCATCGTGGCTTCGTGCCTTTTTATTATTTAAATTTGGTAGCGGCGCGGGGACTCGAACCCCGGACACTACGGGTATGAACCGTATGCTCTGACCAACTGAGCTACGCCGCTAAGATATAACCGTTAATCAACACCTTTGATAAAATGACTATTATTTACGAAAACTGGAGCCACTAACCGGGCTCGAACCGGTGACCTCGTCCTTACCAAGGACGCGCTCTGCCTGCTGAGCTATAGTGGCTTTTGGTTGCGGGGGTAGGATTTGAACCTACGACCTTCGGGTTATGAGCCCGACGAGCTGACCACTGCTCCACCCCGCGATTTAAAGAATTCCTACTTCAAACTTATTATAACCTAAAAATCACTTTTATTCAACCTTATTTTAAACTATATTTTTTCTTTATCTTCTACCACTTTAACTACTTCTTGCTTTACAATAATCTTGCACCGTACGCTGGTGGAGGGGGTAGGATTCGAACCTACGAAGGCTGCGCCGGCAGATTTACAGTCTGCTCCCTTTGGCCACTCGGGAACCCCTCCGCAATTTAAAAACTCCTTGGAGCCAGCGAAGGGATTCGAACCCTTAACCTGCTGATTACAAATCAGCTGCTCTTCCGTTGAGCTACGCCGGCTTATCACCGCTGTTTTTATCTTAGCAAAAAGCAATCTGGCTGTCAAGGTTTCTTTTTATTTGGATGCTGTCAAGAATTTTTGAGTATTATATTATAAATTCTTGACAGCATCCAAATTCTAAACAGGTATTGCCAAACAAAACCACCTGATATAAGATGATACCAGGTAATGTTCACCCTTTACTTTCCCGGGATGTTCCCGGGAAAGAGCAGAGACTGGCCCGACGGGAGAAAGCTCCGGCGGAACGTAAGTCCGTCTGACAATGGCGCATGTGAAGCGGGCTTTAATGATAAGGTTCCCTTCGGGGAGATGAGCACCGCCGGGTAGCCAGGATTGAATTATACGGTAAGCGGCACTTTGGCCGGACAGGCCGTTCCTGCCCTTCCGGTGGGAGCCTTCGGGCGCCAACACCACCCCGCCGTTTGGAAGCCGTCAGGTTGGATAAAGACGATGGACCCTTGGGTCTGCCGGATTAAGGAGGAGAAATGGAAAACATCTATCCAAACGGCCTTGAAAAGGCGCTTGCTAAAACAGAAGCTGATGTTGATGCAACATTAAAGGCTGCAGCTTCAGTTGTCAGTTCCTTAAAAAAATTACACATCGCCGTCCAAACAGGAAGTCTTCGTGAGTTAAGGAAAACGATAGAATCTGCAGAACAGGCAATCGCTGCGTTGAAACAGCAATTTACCAATACTAAAGAGGGATGGAATTTCGATGGTGAAAAGTATATTGCCGGCAGGGCATTTTCTGAAGAACTCCTGGAGATGTCCAAATCTTTAGGAGTAAAAATCTTTGAACAGGATGAAAGATTATATTGTTATCCTTTTCTCATCCGCATCCTGCCTAGTGAGCTTGCTGTTCAAATTGATAAGACAAAAGAAAAACGTTTAAGACCCTCTACCCTTGTTAGTCACCTTAAGGCATTACAGAATAAACCCGTAAGATTTAAACCGGAAGCGTTTCTGGAGAGTCTTTTTTCAGCGTATGAAACTCTCATAAAAAGTGATGGGAAGGAAGTCGGCAAAGGAGTGGTGATAGCACTTCTTAAGATATACAAATTATTGACGCTACTACCGGGACAGGCCAGGGAATATTCGCGGCAAGAATTTGCGCGAGACATTTATCTTCTTGACCGAAGCGGTGTAACAAAAACAAAGAAGGGGTTTGTCGGCAGCTTTCCGGCGAGTACAGGTACAAGATCAATCACAGGCACTATTCGCGTCATTACACAGGAAGGCCAAGACAAACGATATTACGGAATATCATTTTCAGAGGTTTAGGAGGCATACGCCATGTACATCACACAAAAAGAGTGGCTAGATACGATTCGTGTGGAGTATCTGCATGATTTCATTAAACGCGGTGGCGCAACCGTAAAATTTGTCGTCCCTATGGAAAATATTGACCATAACCAATTACTAAAGCTGCTGCGTAAAACCTCAGAAGAAGAAAAATATATTTTTACATCCGTTGATGCCGTTTCAACAAAGATTCACATGATTGACAAGTTGTTTCACGAAGTAGCCCGACAGATTGACTGGGATGAGTTGTCACATGCCTTTATTAAAAAGCTCTTTACCCAAAACGATTATCAGTTGCCGGAGCAACACGAGGATTTTAATCTCCAAAACATAGCTGAGATCAATAATCGCGAGGAAATGTTTTTACGAAAGGAATTACGTTCATGGCTTGAAGATAAAATCTTTCATGATTTTGAAATGAGCCAGGAATTTAGAATTGCGATGATTCGTCTCTGCCTAAATCAGCTTGACACAGCAGGACCATCCGTCTTTTTGAGCAATGCGGTGAAAGAATGGCTGCAAGGTGAACTCCGGTTAATTTCAACCTTAAAGGAAGCATTGATCTTTCAAAAGATTGCCCGGCATAATGCCCGGCATATGCTGTTTTCTCTTGCCCACTGGCTGAGGGTTAACGGCAAAAGCGGCCTTGTACTCGTGCTTGATATTACTCGTTATCTCATTTCGACAAGATCGAAGAACCCTGATGATGGTTTTTTCTATTCAACACCTGCCGTGCTGGATGCCTATGAGGTACTTCGCCAATTCATTGATGGCACGGACGAAATGGAGGGTCTGCTAATCGTGGTTCTTGTATCAAATGATTTTCTGAATGATGACAAACGGGGTTTAAGCCGTTATAATGCCCTGAAATTGAGGATCTGGGATGAAGTCAGAGACAGGCAAAGACAAAATCCCCTGGCATCGCTGGTTCGCCTTTCAAATAGAGGCACAGATTAAAAATTGAGGGAGGCGCACTAATGAATATTGAGGAACAAATGAGAAATAAGCGTGCTATTGAAGCACTGCGCAATGGTGTGCCTAACCGTGACGCCGTCACGGAGTTAGGATGTAATCAGCCGGAAATAGAGGATAAATTCCGTCGGCAACTTCAAAATACAAATGATATGATTACCGATGGAAGACCAAATGAAGGGATGCTGGTGGCAGGTGAATTTGGTTCTGGCAAGTCACATCTCCTGGAATATCTGATGCATCTTGCTCTGGAACAGAATTTTGTATGCAGCAAAATTGTCATCAGCAAAGAAACCCCTCTTTATGACCCTGCAAAATTATATCGTGCCGCGGCTGAAACTGCAATTGTACCAGGTAAACGTGGCAGCGCCATGACCGAAATTGCCACTGCTTTGAAATTTAACAGTCAACCTTATGCTAATTTTTACCAATGGACACATCAGGAGGCCGGTTTTAATGAGAGATTTGCCGCTACACTTTTTTTATTTGAACGAATGTCAAACGACCCTGAGCTCAGCAGCCGCATTATCCGGTTTTGGTCTGGTGATAAGATATATTCCGGAGAAATAAAAAAATATCTTAAAGCGTGTCGAGAGCTGGTAACCTATAAGATTGACAACATTTCGGCGAAAGAACTTGCCTTACAGAGGTTTAAATTTGCTGCCCGTCTTATTGTTGCGGCTGGGTATTCCGGATGGGTTTTACTGATTGATGAAGTAGAGTTGATTGCCCAATACTCACTCTTGCAGAGGGCGAAATCTTACGCTGAGTTGGCAAGATGGATGGGAAGACTCAACGAGTCTGATTATACAGGGTTAACAATTGTCGCTACTATTTCGGAAGATTTCCAGCTTTATATCCTTGAGGAAAAAAATGATTTTGAGAAAGTGCCAGGAAGATTGAGGGCGAAAGGAACAGAGAGTGATCTTCTTCTGGCCAGTCAAGCTGAAAGAGGGATGCGCGTGATTGAAAGAGAGCGGGTTACTTTAAAAAAACCGGACAGGGAAATATTAGATCGCACTTATGAAAAAGTACAATCCATACATGCCAGGGCATATGAGTGGTCCCCGCCACCAGTGCAATCCGTTGAGCGTTTGGGTACTACCCAAATGCGACAATATGTCAAAGGCTGGATAACCGAATGGGATCTCAAGCGGCTTGATCCCAGCTATAATCCGGAAATAGAAGTTACAAAACTTGAGCAAGACTATACTGAGGATAAGAATTTAGAGGTTGAAACGGAGGGAGGATCGGATAGCGACAACTTTATCCGGGTCTAGACATTCGGGAGGTCACTTGAAATGCCAATTCCTTATCGTGATGCTGATGAATTAAACGATTATGGAATAGCAGGATATCTCACGATTCAACCTGCACAGGAAGGATCTGGCTATCTGGCTGCACTCTTTTTGATCAATGCACGCGGTGAACCGATAGAATTTACGTATAACCGCATAGAGACTCCACACACCTTTCTTTGGCGACAAGCGGATATTCGACGCTATGCGTCAAAAAAATTAACCACATCGCTCCTTTCCTTATGTCCTAAAATACCGCGCCTGATGCTTTGTCGCGCTGAAGAAGTCGGTAGCGAACTTTTCTGTCAGGATATTCAATTGTCGATTCCAGTCTGCCGGATTGCGCCGGCAATTAAGGCCTTTCCTTATTCGGCAACCGAAATACAGGACAGGATAGAAGTGGAAGAACCCCTGAATCTCTTTTGGTATCCGGGAAAACCTCCTGAAGATTCGATCGAATTAAAACTTTTACATGAATTGTTAGAACGGGGCTTACTCACAGAGCCCTTCGAGCGGGCATTAATTGGACTCCGGGAGGTGTATCCGGATAAAGGGGAATGAATGATGACCACGGATGCGATCTGGTGGAAAGAACGTTATATTGACGATGTTCCAAGAGCGCGCTGGTTTGGTTTTTTTCGGCGGCCTGTTAAGTTTAGCGAGTATATCTCCCAGGGGCTGTCTGTACCATCGGTAATCCTATCTGTTCCTCAAGATTTATCAACATCGGATGATAATTCTTTGTCGTCACCCGTTTCATTAATGATTCCATGTACCTTAAATACACCAATTAATCTCATTTCCGGTCAGGCACAATCTGGTGATTGTGTCCGCGGCAGCATTGGACTTGCCGGTATCCTATTGAAAGAGGGTATACCCGGAGCAAAATCATCAAAGCCGGCACGATCAGATTTGGCTCTGCAAACTTCTCAAGATATTGATAACAAGGCTGAACCAGAAATTCCTCTTGCCAAACGGTTAGCTTATTTGCTCCAACCACCGACTGAAGTTTTACTATCAAGAAACGGCCCGTTGGAATGGCCGGGAACCTTGTTCGATTATCAGATAGAAGGAATAAAAACCCTGCTTTCAAACGATGCCATGTTGCTTGCAGATGATATGGGACTCGGAAAGACAATTCAGGCGATAGGCGCCCTACGAATCCTTTTTTTTCAACACCGCATCGAGTCTTGTCTACTGATTGTTCCAGCGAGCCTTGTTGGTCAGTGGCGAAAAGAAATCCACTATTGGGCTCCGGAATTACGTATCTCCACTATTCGTGGTCCAACGGCAGAACGAACATGGCAATGGGTTACACCTGCCCATATTTACCTTACGAGTTATGAAACCTTGCGATCTGATTGTACCGACCATACTCAATCACCTCCCCGGCGCCGGGTATGGGATGTGGTCATTCTTGATGAAGCTCAGAAAATTAAAAATCGTGACGTGGAGATCAGTCGCAAATGTAAACTTCTTCACCGACAGCGGGCTTGGGCCCTTACGGGCACACCACTTGAAAACCGGGAGGATGATCTCGCTTCTATTCTCGAATTTGTAACGGCCCTTAAAGAAGGTGAAACACCACCGAGGCTCAAACCGGGTTTTGAACTCCGAGAAAAACATAAATGTTTACAGCTTCGCCGGAAGAAACAAGATGTGCTCCCCCAGCTTCCACCCAAAATTGTCAACCAGATATTTCTAACAATGAAAGGGCGACAGCGTAAATACTATAATCGTGCTGAAAAAGAAGGTGTCATCAAGCTAAAGGAAAGTGGGGAGTCTGTTAGAATAGAAAACATTCTCGAACTTATTATGAGATTGAAACAGATATGTAATTTTTGTCCATCTACAGGAAGATCGGTCAAGTTTGACGATCTCCTGGAAAGATTGGGTACTCTCGTATCCGAGGAACATCGGGCCCTGATCTTTTCCCAATTCACGGATTCAACTTATGGAGCAAATGCTATAGCATCAAAACTTAAAGACTTTAATCCTCTGCTGTACACCGGTGATCTTTCACAATTGCGTCGAGACATGATCATTAAAACATTCAAGGAGAATCGAGATCATAAGGTTCTCATTCTTTCCCTCCGCGCCGGCGGACAAGGGTTAAATTTACAGGATGCTTCATATGTCTTTCATTTTGACCGCTGGTGGAATCCTGCTGTTGAGCATCAGGCTGAGGACAGAGCCCACCGTCTCGGCCAAACTTTTCCTGTTAATGTTTATAAATATATTATCGAAGATACGATTGAGGAACGGATTGAGAAAATTTTAAAGGAAAAGCAATTGCTTTTCGATGAATTGGTTGACAGTATTTCAATCGATCTAAAGTCAAAACTGTCAAGCGAAGAACTTTTCGGCTTGTTTGGATTAATCCCTCCGGAACGCTCGAAATTATCAAAACGGAAATCGGAATTCAA
>JJNX02000088.1 GCA_000681355.2 Peptococcaceae bacterium SCADC1_2_3 | reverse complement strand
CCATTTATTACAATTGGTTTTGGTAGGTTTATTGAGGTGTTCCTTCTTTTTGCTTTTTTTAAGCAAATACCAGCACTTTTTTAAAAACTTTCCCCCAATTGGCTATTGACATTTAACCGCTGGACTTTATAAAGGCATATTTTGATTCAACTCATAAAATTTAATTCTATATGTTTTTTTGTCTTTAAGCTCTCCATCGCTCCGCACAACACTGCCGTTACCATAACGCCATGCCTGACGGGAACCGGCTCCTCTTTGTTTTCTTTTATGCTTTCTATAAAATCTTTAATTAAGGGTTTAAAATAAAGCAGTGCCCCCTTAAAGTAATTTTTATTAAGCACGTCTTTCGCTACGCGAATTGTTTTGCCGGCGGCTTTTCTAATATCGTCCAAAGGGGTCTGTACCCCGTGCATTTCATAATAGTGCGCGTTTCTTACGTCAAGAGCAACGTTTCCACCCGTGCCGTAAACATCTACAGTAAAGGTGAAGCACTCGGTAACCCAGGAAATAATGGCGGTGGCAGTCGCCCCACTGGCAAATTCCATTATTATCTGGGTATGGTTGACAAAGCCCATATCCCCGCCGGTTATATCTCCACCCAGGGCGTAAACCGTTTTTACATCCGAACCATTTAACCAGAGCATAAGGTCAATTAGGTGGGGAGCAAAATCAAATAAGGCCGCGCCCTCGTGATAAAGCCACTTATTGCGCGTCCATCCGGCGGGAAAATTAGTCAAAGCTGCACCTTGCATCCCGACTATTTTTCCCAGGTAACCCTTGTCAATCCTCTCTTTTACCTGAAAGACAACGGGGAAATAGCGCCAGTTCTGAACCACGTTTAATTTTACGCCGGCTTTGACGACGGTGTGATATATTTCCAAGGCATCTTCAATAGTCGTCGTTAAAGGCTTTTCTACCATAATATTTTTACCTTGCTGGGCAGCGTGCTTGATAAGCTCGCAGTGTGTGCCGCTGGGAGTGCAGATATCTATTAAATCAATCGATGGATCTTCTATTATTTTGAGAGGATCAGAAAAATAATTTGAAATCTGAAACTCTCCGGCTATATTTTTAACCAAGTCTTCATTTAAATCAGCAATTGCTTTTACCTCAACCTCCGGCAAATCTTTTAAAGCAGGCAGGTGACCCCTGCGGACAATAGCTCCCGCGCCAATAACACCAACATTGATCAATTCTTCCACTCCTGTCTCATTTCTTTCTGGCTGCCCCGTTGAAGGCTTGCGGCAAATTTAATGAGCTTCATTTCAAATTTGTTAATCTCAAAATCCATTTTTGCTTCTCTGATGCTCAGCCCTTTAAGCGTGTACTTCATGCTCCCTACCCCCAGACTGGAAGCCTTGCGGATATGGCCGACAAACCATGGGTTAAAACCCATTATCTTTGCACATACTGTGTCAATAGCGACGGGATCTCTACCACATAAGATTAAGTGCGCTGGAATAGGGGTGCCAAATGCAGGGCCCATCGTGCCCGCGTTCGTGATTATACCGTCTACTAGACAAAAGTCAGGACGATAAACAAGATTCACATCCGCAATTACCTTATCAATATAAGGATGGTAAATGCTTTTTTGGGCCAGGGGCAGACAGCCAAACTGATTTTTCAGGCAGCAGGTAATTGAAGACATAACATTTGTTTTTAGCTTCGGGAGGGTGACAAAATAACTACCTTCAAAGATGGAGGCTAAAGGAACCTCCTTCAGATGATAGCCTTTTATCTTTATCGGTTCGTTTTTTTCAAGGGAAAGATTAGCCCACTTCGCCCCCCATTTTTCAAGGATGGGAAGATAGCCAAACCAGCGAATAAAATCGTCCGCCAGAGTCACAGTTGCATCACTTTCAACTACAAATATCTTCAGATTGAAATAATTCTCGCGCAGGTATCTCAAAAATGCGTCCAAAAACACCGGGTGAGTATTGGCTCCGGTTTCCGGCGTTCTGGCATCGCAAATATTAACTTTAATGATTACCCTGTTACGCCCTGAAATGTCCAACCCGCCAGCCAACTCAATTCCTTTTGCTAAATTATCGTATACATTTTCGTAGGTAGACTTAACAATGCTGACAATACTTCTGCTTTTATTCAAAACATCACTCCTTGTGTAAGCAGTCGGTCGCATAATTCATCTTTGCCGTAAATATCCCAGGCCAGTAGCGATAATTGCCATTGAAATTGTCAACGCTCTTGAGGCATTTTGCGCCGGATTCTTTAATAAAATAGATTTGCCCAAATACCAGGGTATTGATTTTAAAAATAAATGTTTCAAATATGTGTTTTCTGTACTTAAAATTTTTCTTTTATCGGTTGATTTATTAATTATCGATTTAGAAACTCCTTCTCCGTATGATCTTTTCAATATATATTTAAAGCTCTCCCGCTGTTTATCTACTTTATGATATACAATTGCTTCAGGGTCAAATAATATTTCTCCCTGATGAAACGCTGCCAGCAAACGAACACAGTATTCCATCTCTTCGCCAGCCAATGGAACTTTACCCACTCTGCCAATCGTTTGCTTGAAATAACCAATACGGGTAAAAACTTCTTTCCTAAAAGACATATTGCACCCTATGAAGTTTCTAACTTTGGTTTTATTCTGGGGATGTCCCTTATAAGTGCAGCCAACTATCCAGTCCAGTTCTTCAGGAAACCACCAGGGCCTGTCTTTTTCCCAAAGCGGTACTAATTTTCCTCCCACGGCTAGAATATCAGGATTGGTATAATTTGAAACCATTATTTCAACCCACTTTTTATCAGCTATTGCGTCGTCATCAATAAAGGCAATAATATCTCCTGTTGCCTTTTTAATACCTGCATTTCTATTATCAGAAAGGCCACGCACCAAATTATTAAATGCAAAAAATACATTTTCCGGGAATAGTTCTTTTAGTTTTGCTAATAATTCCTCGTTATGGTCAACTGAAATGATTGTTTCGATATTAGGATAGGTTTGAGTTAAGATAGAATTAATTGCATCAATAGTATCTTGCAATCTTTCCATGGAATATGTGCATATGATTACGGAAACCTTCATCGGTTATTAACTCCTCATAGTTTATGTAAAGATTAACTCAAACTGTATCAAACAGTCTAAAAGTAAATAAAACTAACGAAATTTGTTCATAACCGTAATGTATTTTATTGTGTTCTCTCATATCCAAGCGGGTTATTTCTGTGCCAATGCCAGGCAGTTTCAATAATTGTTTGGAGGTCGCTGTAGCAAGGTTTCCAGTGAAGCTCCTGTTTTATTCTCTCCGAACTAGCCACCAATATGGCTGGGTCACCTGACCGGCGCTTAGTAAAAGTTTTAGGTAAAGGATTACCTACTACTTTTTCTGCTGCCTGGATAACTTCGAGCACTGAATAACCATTACCGTTTCCTAAGTTATAAATGGTTGGTTGTACCCCTTCGGCCAGTGCCTCCAACGCTAAAATATGTGCCTTGGCCAAATCGGTAACGTGAATATAATCTCTTATACAGGTTCCATCCGAGGTAGGATAATCATTACCAAAAATTCTTACCTCCGGTATTTGCTCTAGCGCGGTTTTTAAAACCAGTGGAATAAGGTGGGTCTCTGGATTATGGTCCTCTCCTAGTTCTCCATCCGGGTCTGCCCCGGCCGCATTAAAATAACGCAAGGAAATATATTTTAAGCCGTAGGCCTGATAATACCAAAAGAGCGCTTCCTCTATGGCCAGCTTGGTAGCGCCATAAGGATTTGTTGGGACTGTAAGGTGGTCTTCGGGAATGGGTGTTTTTGTTGGCTCGCCATAAACTGCTGCTGTTGAGGAAAAAACAAAGTAATATACGCCGGCTTCAAGCATGGCATTCAGCAGATTTAAACTGCATACCACATTATTTGCATAAAAATCTAATGGATACTGCATAGACTCGCCCACCAGACTGCTGGCCGCAAAATGCATAACGGCTTCAATTTTTTCCTCCCGAAGTAATTCGGAAAGAAACTTTTGATCCGCAAGCCCTGCCTCTATTAACCTGGCTTTGGTAACGACAGCCCGGTGCCCCATGCTTAAATTATCAAGCGCTATCACTTGGTGTCCTGATTTAAAAAGCTCTTTTACTGTGTGGCTGCCTATATAACCTGCGCCACCTGTAATGAGAATACGCATATTGTGCTCCTTGTTTACCACTACTATTATCCTGAAACTTGTTTTTCTAACGTTGCTATCTTTGCTACCTCACTACGCTTAAATAAAACAGAACCAGAACTAGATAATCCGGCAGTAAAAATAGACAAAAAGGTTGCTGAGAAAATAAGCAATAAACCAAGCAAACCACTTGCGAGCAAGGGCAAAAACAAAACAGAGCGAGCCTTGTCCACTACAACAGGAGACAACTGTCCATAAGAGAGGTTATTATTAATTGCAAGCTCAGATGCATTGGCCAGCTCTGTTAAATGGATACCTGGATTACCAGCCAGGCTTATATTTTCAGAAAACAACAATCCACCTGCAATAATTGAAAATAAAATCATAACCACACCTAAACTTGTTAATTTCCAGCGCATACCAGGTTGCAAAAGAAAGCGGGTAAATATATCTGTTTGGCTGTATTTGTGGGCTATAGCGTAAACTTTGCTGGCAAACCCAAACGTTCCAATTTGAAAACCGACCAGCAGTAATAAAGCAGAGATTATTCCTGCCCCAAGGTCAGTATTTCTGATATAAAATAGCAGGCCAATCAAACCGCCGAGAAAAAGCAAAAGGCCCGGCAGAATAAAAGCAAGGGTTGAATTATAAAGGGGGAGATGGCTAATAATGGTGCGGGCAATTTTGTAGCCGTCTTTTAAGCCGTTTAATTTTGCTTCGCCAATACGTTCCCCATAAACAATGGGAATATCTTTTATCTTTAGGCCCATTGAGGCTGCTTTGATCGCTATTTCTGATTCAATACCAAAACCTTTTGAACGAAGTTCCATTTTTTCAAAGTATGATTTTTTTAGGCCGTAAAGTCCCGTAAGGGGATCGTAGGCCTTAAAGCCATATATATAGCGGATGGAATTGCGGAAAATGGCATTGCCAATCCGGTTGAAGGCCGGGATGTTTTGCTTTCCTATGCTGCGGGAGGCCACTGCGTAATCGTAATCCTCCAATGCTACAGCAATATCCAGGATTTTTTCTACCGGGTAAGTATCGTCAGCGTCAATAAAGAGAACATTTTCGCCTCGGGCTTGTTGAACACCGGTTTTCATTGCTTTACCCTTACCCTGGTTGATATGGTGATTAATCAGTCGGCAAGGATATTTTTGGGCTACTGAGGCAGTGTTATCGGTTGAGCCGTCATTTACCACCAGTATTTCAAAGGAATCGTCTATTATCTTAACTATTTTCTCTATTACTACGGGTAAGCCTTTTTCTTCATTGTAAGCTGGAATGATAATAGAGTGCTTAATAGAGTGCTCAATTGAAGGAAAGTTTTTTTGTTCGTCTGGCAACAACGGATTACTTTTTGTAAAAACTTTATTTATGATAAACAAGCCTCCCTTTAGGTTATTTTTATTGCAGAGCCGTCGTCAACGACTATGACCTGGTGGACATATTTCCTGCCTGTGCTTAGCACGCAAACAGGTTTTGTTTGCCGGATAACTTGTCCAATGTATTTTGCTTCGTTGTAAGCGGGGATGGCGGCAATTATTTTTTGCTTCGGCTGCCCACCAGGGAAAGCCAGGTTTCGCCCTGGCGGAAAATATTCTTTCAAAGTAACAAAACCCCCTTTTTTATGGAAAATTGCTATTTTTTAAGGTTTTTTATGACTTTTTTGCTTTTGCTGTTGTCCGGTTATGCGGGTTTTGCGTCCCTGCCTTTCGACAGGTTTGCCTTTTTCAGGACACTTTTCAATTTTTTTTAACTATTATTTTTACTTCGACCTTATTTAGGTAAATCCTTCTTTGATTATTAATTTTTTGTTAAAATTTTGTTAAGAATTTGTTAATTTTTTTTTTAAGAAGCGAGATTAAATTAAGGAATAAAAATTAATTTTGGCATATTAACCAGGAATTTCTAATACTTAATTTTGTAATTCGACACTGAATAAAAAAATCCTGCAACCTTTTGGTTTTTTTTGAAAGCTTTAGCTTATAAAATTTTAGCTAAGCCTTATTTAAAAGTAACTATACCAAAATGTTTCTTTAATTTTTGTGATTTGGGTCACAAATTGATTAACATATGAACCCAATAGAATTGCCATAAATACCTAAGTTTACAGGAAAGAGAGGTTTGCCTGTGCAAAAAAAACCTTGAACGCAGCAATTTAATATTTTACAATCAATTACCAAAGATTAAAATAATTGCTGCTATCCCTGCTTATATTGCTGCTATCCCTGCTTATAATGAACAGGATTATATCGGAGCAGTGGTTTCAAAACACAATACAAGCTACAAAAAAAATAGTTTAGCAAGCTTAAAAACAAATGAGAATATCCAAATCACGGAGGCAGAAAATTAATGAAAATGCTTGTCACCGGCTCAACGGATTTATAGGTTCAAATACAAATATTAAGTTAGTTGTTTATAGGTATTATAGGTATTATAGGTATTATAGGTATTATAATGGATGCTGGTGGATGTGAAAGCAGTTGCAAAAAACCCATTTAAATCTATATAAAAAGGGGGCAAATTTTAAAATGTGGCGAAAGATAAGTTTTAAGGCAAAGTTTTTTAAAGAAGAAGATGTTTATGTTAGCTTATGTCCCGAACTTAATCTTTCTAACTTTGGGGATGATTTAGAAGAAGCAAAAAAATCTTTGGCCGAAGCAGTCGAGGCTTTTCTGGAAGAATGTGAAAGAATGGGTACTTTAAATTGTTTTGCACCAATTCATCTTTCAGACATATCATGTTTACTTGGCTTTTTATAAGACTTCATAAGGGTACAAGTCTACCAAATACCCTAGACCTGCCTTTTTTATTTACCAACTGCCTTTCGGATGATGTTCTGTACAAGCTCATCCTTAAAAAATCAAATCGGTAATGTTATCTTATCCAATGTATACCCACCTCATTGTCTTGCTCTAATTGGTCTAATTCATGATGGTCGGCAGTAACAAGCAAAGCATGCTTTGTTTTTGCCTGGGCAACTGCCACGGCATCCGCAATAGAAATTTTATATGTAGCCTTTAACC
>JJNX02000087.1 GCA_000681355.2 Peptococcaceae bacterium SCADC1_2_3 | reverse complement strand
AACAGCGGATAAAAGGGAAATCTTTGATTTCCCCAAATTGCCTTCGGCAACTTCTTTTATCTGTGCCCCGTTAAACGCTCATTGCGGGTTGGGATAAAAGAAGCGAGTCTGAAGGGTGGGTTTAGATAATGGATTTAATTTACCTTGACTACAACTGCTTTCAAAGGGGTTTTGATGACCCTCAACAGATAAAAATTCAGATGGAAGCTTTGGCGTGTCAGGAGATATTCGTAAGGGCAGAGAAAGACGAAGTTCGGTTGGCTTGGTCTTTCATACATGAAGATGAAACGATTCTCTGTCCCTTTCCGGAGCGAAAATACGAAGTCCTTCGCCTCGCTATTCTTTGCAAAGTACGGGTAGGTCCAGAAGAAAAAATCTATAATCTCGCTAAATCATTGCAGAAAAAGGGAGGACTTTCAGCCAAAGATGCTATTCATTTGGCGTGTGCTTCTTATATCGACGCCGATTTTTTTCTGACCTGTGATGATAGACTAATCAAGCAGGCTAAACGATTAAAATTTGAGATAGTAATTATAAATCCGGTAGACTATATCAGAAAGGAGGCGACCTGATGGTGGAGAAAGGAAAAATAATGGATGACACAGAAATAAGAATTAGTGGGATAGAAGCCTTAAACAAGGTTCTTGGCCCCGCTGCTGCCCTAAGGTTCCTCACTCTGCTTCACCGTGAACCCACCGATTATGTAGAAATTTCTCGGCGGCTCTATGAGGGACAGACAATAGACGAGATATTTGGCAGGGCAAAAAAGCAATGGAAGGAATAACCCAGTGCCCGCAACGGCGTATAACAAATAAGAGATTTATGATGTTCAATAAATAAAGTAAAAAGGCCTCGGAGCAAGTATAGCACCAGAGACCTTTGAAATAGCACAAAAGAATATGGAACATCATGAATCTCGTGTTGTACTGAAATGTCTGCAATAGGAATGTGGTACATATTGCTATGGGAATTCAAATTTTACCTATCCCTGTTTAAAACATCTGAATCGATAAAAATTAAATAAAAAAGCCATATATAATGGCAAGACAGAGTAAAATATATGGGAAAATGGACACATCTTCCCCCTCCCCAAAACAGGCTTGTTTGAAAAGAATATACTTTTATTTCTCATGTCGACTCACCTGACAATGTTTTGTTGATAACGCCGGCAAATACCATAACACCGCCGCAAAGGGGACACAAGTGAACACATTTTACGGTTTCCGGCACAATCTAAAGAACATAAAGCAGGAACCTCCTTACAAACTCTTTAGCGTTAAGGATCATGAGCTTAGACCTGTTGTTCTCCTTGTAATCCTTCCACTTGAATGTTACCGCTTTTTCGTCAAAATCGACGATTCTAGAATTGCTGATGGCTACCCTATGTGTATAGCGGTCCAGGTAGCTTACCACATGCCAGGGTGACTTGAATGGTTTCTTACAATACTCCGTCCAGAGGACTTTTGACGTAAAGCAAGGTGTTTGGTGGAAAGATGAAGATAAATGCAGGTGGTGTTGATATTGGCGTGACCCATAAGAATTTGAATGGTTCTTAAATCAGTATTTAGGGCGAATTATGATATCATCGGACCAGTTGCGCTTCAAAACGGAGTTAAACATGACCTTGAAAGCATTGCAGGAAATATCGATGTTGCTGTAACTGACGCCTTTTTTTATCCGGTGGTGAAGATACTGCTTTATTTCATCGGACAAAATCTGCTCTAAAGGCTTGTTGCAGAATCTTTCAAGTAACCGGACATGATTTAGGTAATGTTTTTTAGTGTTCTGGGAATAGCCGCGAAGTTCCATCTCAAACTTCATTTTTTCATAAAGGTTTGACATAAACCAAACATCCTTCCTATAATGATTTACAGGAAAGATGATAACATAAAAGGGAATACCGCGTGCCACCGCGCAGCGGTTTAGTACAACATTCGATAAACGCTCCGCTGCGCTTCGGCCTGCGGCACATTTGGCTCCGTGAGTACACTCCGCCAAACGTCGTTTATCGAAGGAACGTTATCTGAAATCGCCCTCAAAATAGAAGGAGAAGAGATTATGAAATTATTTAGCATTGATAAAGATGGCAAATTTATTCACTACGCTGAACATGATTTCAAGGTGAAAAATTTTGAGCAAAAATTGGAATTCTGGCTTGAAAACAATCCAGCTCACATCCTGGAAGACGAAAATGTGCTCATAATAGGTCGTCAGGTAACGACAAACCTTGGTTCAATAATTGATTTGTTGGGCATTGATAGGGAGGGAAATTTAGTAGTCATTGAATTGAAGAGAGATCGGACACCAAGAGAAACCCTGGCACAGATACTTGAATACGCATCTTTTATAGAAGATATTTCATATACCCAACTAGAGGAAATATTTAAAGAGTATAGTAGTGAAGAAAACCTTATTTTAACAGATTATCACCGTAATTACTTCCAGCTCCAGAAGGACGAGGCTGTTGCTTTTAATAAGAATCAGAAGTTAATTATCGTGGGACAACACATAACCAAAGAAATTAAGCAAACATCGTCTTTTTTAAGTAAAAGGGGCATCGAAGTATTTTGTTTAGAGTTTAAGTATTTTGAAACCAAATCTGGCGAACAAATTATCTCAAGCGAATTTGTAGTTGGAAAGGACTCATACGCAGAAAAAAAGATCATTTCAGGAGCACTTCCAAAGGTAAACAAGGAGACTTTTCTTAAATCTTTAGATCAATATGGAAAAAACTTTTTTGAACATTTACTTGAATTTGCTGAGAAAAATAGTCTACCAATACATTGGGGTTCAAAAGGCTTCTCAATTAATGTTGATTTGAATGGGAATCATGTAAATATACTTTATGGCTATCCCCCACATTCTGTATATAAGCAAAGTGTTTGCACTGCTTTTGCAGAGATTTTGAGAAAGGTTAAAGATGCGGAATCAATTGTAGCCCTATACAAGCAGGAGTTGAATAAATTAGGTGGATTTGAATCTGCAGGAGCCGAGTTAAAATGTGTCGTAACAAAGGATTTAAAAGATGCTCAAAGGGAGAAATTTTTAGAAATTCTCTTCTCGGTTGTTGAAATAACAAGGAAAAACGGTCTAAATGAGTGAAAGAGGGCAACAGCAGATAACACAGCAAAAAAGCTCGTGCCTTACGGCACCCACCCAAATTTTGCTTTGCAAAAACTTCTTTTATGCTGGGAACGTTATCTGCTCATTGCGGAAAAAAGTAGGTTGGAGAATAAAATGCATCCTAATTTGATATAATTTTATCAGGAGGTGAACAGCTATGGAGATTGCTCCAAGAATTACGGTGAATGAAAAAATTCGGTTTGGAAAGCCAGTGATAAAAGGAACACGTGTTCCAGTAGATTTGATTCTTGGTAAGCTCGCTGGAGGGATGACTTATGAAGAAGTTATGGCTGAATATGACATCACCAAGGAAGATATATTAGCTGTGCTGGATTATGCCGCAAAACACTTGTCAGGAGAAGAAGTCAGGGCTGTAATTTAGGATGCTAAAATTTGTAATCGATGAGGACATGCCCCGATCAAAAGCAAAAATTTTAAAGACCAAAGGTTATGAAACTTTAGATGTGAGGAATTGTGGTTTAAGGGGGGCAAGTGATGACGAGGTATTTAGATTCGCCCAAAAAGAGAAGGCTGTCATATTAACTGGCGATTTAGGATTTGGAAACCTTTTATATTTCCCCGTTAGTAGTCATTATGGAATTGTTATCACTCATTTCCCTAACGAGATATCCACTTCTGAATTAAACAATCAGATAATCAAAGCATTTGATAACCTTATTGAAACAGACTTTAAGGGAAATCTTATTATCCTTGAGCCTGGGAAAATTAGAATTAGAAGAAAATAAAAGGAAATGCCCGCAACGACAGATAACAGAGTGCCTGAGGTTAACATCTAAAGGCTTCGCCCATCTCAAGCACTCGGAACGTTAGCTGAAAGGCCCAGAAATATTTTATTGCTACTAAATTATCCTTAGCGCGATACATTTAAAAAGGAGAGTAAATATGTACGATGTAATTTCAAGAATGAAAAAACTTTTTATAATATGATATTTAATGATATTAATATAGCAATGAAAGCTGAAGCACACATGGGAGCATTTATATTAACAGGTTGTTTAATTGAATATTTGGCAGGTTTTAGATATTGTAAAGAAAAAGATAGCACAAGAATTGATTATATTAATTTTGTGAACAATTATTTAAATAGTAAATATAACAGAACCCGATTATTTCGCAAACGCTAGTTCCCATAGTAGTAATAGCAATCCAGTAAATACTGTAACTGGTTCAACAGGATTCAATAAATAAAAAGGCGTTAATGTAATTATTATTCTGGGCCCACCAGCTAACAGCGTGTGGGCGCTGCGCTCCGAGCCGTATCCGTCCGTTCGGCGCAACGGGAATGAAATATGCGTCTCACGGTCGGCCACGGCTCGGCACACTTTTTCGGCTTGAAAATGTAAATATATTCTAAGCCTCAAAGGCGTCGCCTACACGCCCCGTTAGGCGACATGTGAGC
Source organism: Peptococcaceae bacterium SCADC1_2_3 (assembly GCA_000681355.2). Lineage (GTDB taxonomy): Bacteria > Bacillota > Desulfotomaculia > Desulfotomaculales > Nap2-2B > SCADC1-2-3. The sequence goes on along the minus strand of JJNX02000087.1, from coordinate 2,673 downwards.
AGGTGAAGAATGGTATAATGTTTATAGGAGAACTGAATGAAATTCAGCGAATTGGTGAGACTTTTAGAGGAAAATGGCTTTAGAGTCATAAAAGAGAAGGGGTCTATTAGATACTATGGAAAACCAGGGTGGAATAGACTAATTAGAGTAGATTATCATGGTTCAAAAGAAGTACCTACTGGTACCTGTCAAGCTATATTAAAAGCAGCGGGCATAAAGAAATAAAGGAAGGAGGAGAACAATGATCGAATTAGAATACTCATTGGTAATTGAAGCTACGGAAGAACCAGACTATTTTGGATTTTATTCTCCCGATTTAGAGGGTTTTACAGGCATTGGACATTCTATTGAGGATTGCCTTTATAAGGCAAAGTGGGGAATGATAGAGCATGTTAATCTCCTTAAGGAGCAAGGATTACCAGTTCCATCTAAAAATCCAAATCCAAAAATAGTTGTCCAAAATGAAGAAAAATTGGTTGCTGCACACAATTAGTCATACGTCCGCTAACACAGCACAAACGATTGAAGTCTAAATTGTTTCGCAACTTCTTTTATGCTGGGAACGTTAGGCGGGAAATTCGCTCGCTTCGCTCGCGAACTTCGCCCATCTTCGGGGTTTGCGGTTTCGCTTTTCTGCACCCAAAGGGTGCGCTACGCGACCCCTTCGCAAACCCCGCGCCCCGTTACCGGAAATGCCCGCAAACGGGTGAAAGACACGCAAGGCCTTCTTGGTTTACGGATGAAGGGTTATTGCAATAACAGTAAGTTGATTTTTATCAGGGCCATAATACCAAAAAATTCTGTATGCTGCAGGAGTTGATTGCTCGGCGTAGGCCTCAAATACTTTCTCTCCATTGGGCCCTTTCAAGCTGGTGAACTCATGTGTTTTGAGGCTCTTATGTCTGGGGTTTGAAGAAAGAAACCTTATAGCCTTTTTGAATGCATTGTATCTTTTTTTAAGACCCTTATCGGTCCTAAGCCCATTTAATTGATTTCTTGTTTCATCGGTAAGGAATATTTCAAGCAATTGAGAATCCTAAAGTTCATCGAGGTTAAGTTTTGTTATTTTACCTTCAGATGCATCCTTTAACCCTTTTTGAACACTTTCAAGGGCATTGCTATTTTGAAAAAGCCAAAGTTCTGAGGCTGGGATTTCAACAATTGGCCGTAAAAGGACTTCACCCCGGTCATTTTTGTATAATCGAATCCTTTTATAGCCCTTGAAGATTTCACCAAGAGTGAGTCTGTTTCGGTCATCTATTGTTTTTGTGCCAATCTCTTGGAAATCATCACTAATTTTAATATTATTTTGCATATTGACCACCCCCCTTGCTATATTATTTCTAGTATAATACAATTCCTATACTGGGTCAATGGGAATTTTAGATTTAGTTGTTACAAAAGATGGTTGCGGACACTTCCGATAACACGGCACAAACGGCTAACGCCTAAATCGCTACGCAACTTCGTATGTGCCGAAAACGATGGACGAAATCGGGCTTTAATGATAAATGAGGATGGAAACGATGAAATTTATCGTAACAATTGATCGGGACGAGGACGGGATATTTATTGTAGAATGCCCATCCATTCCGGGGTGTGTAAGTCAGGGTAAAACAGAACAGGAGGCAATTGAAAATATTAAAGATGCAATAAAACAGTGCCTTGAAGTAAGGGCTGAAAGAGGTATGCCTTTAACAGTTAGTATGCGGCAAATAGAGGTAATTGTTTAATACAGAAACTTCCGATAAAAGTTTGCCTTAAAAATATTAGTGAAAAAGAGGGAAAATAAGGGTAAGCGAAGAATAAATAACATGGCAAGGAATTGCTAAAGAGAATTGTTTATCTAAAAAGCAGGAGGTAAAAACAATCATAAATTGCCTGGCCGGTAGGAAGAAGATGGTGTTTTGCCAGTAGAACATGAAAGGAGAGGAAAACCATGTTAAATCTTTCTGCCTTGCGGCACGAAAAAAAACGCTGTATCTGACCACCGGCAGCATAGTGGGGGGAGTTATCTGGTTTGCCTGGATGGTTATAATTCCGCTGGCCATTGTTTTCTGACTGGCAGGGCAGTATTTAAGGCGCAAATCTTCGGCAACGCCGTTAGGGTAAGCAAAAGGCAGTTTCCCGAAGTGGCTGAAAAGGAAGAAAGCGGTAAAATATCTCCGTAATTGCTGGTTTTGGCTATTGATGGAGCTACGGTTAGTCCTGGATTCTACTATATGTTGTCAAAGAACAGTTCGGTCTGGGTATTTTTCTTTAGGTTTTTGCACCTTAATCATTTTTATATAAAGAGGAGAAATTATGCCCTTAAAAAGTGCTATTTTCTATTTCTCTCAACAAGGGAGTACAAAAAAAATTGCAGAAAAAATTGCAGAAGGTTTAAGATATGCAGAAAATTCTTGTGAATTATTTAGATTTACTAAGATTTCGGAGGATCTAAATTTAATAAGCGGTCTTGATTTTAGAAAGTATCAATTAATTGGATTCGGCACACCCGTTTATTATTTCCATCCTCCATATCATCTAATTGAGATTTTAAAATTACTTCCGGATTTGAGTCAGGCTAAAGGATTTTTATTTTGCACAAGTGGAGGAAATTCTGGGGCAACATTATACAAAATAAAAAAAATTCTAGATAAAAAAGGCATTAAAATAATAGATGGATATGAC
>JJNX02000086.1 GCA_000681355.2 Peptococcaceae bacterium SCADC1_2_3 | reverse complement strand
CGCATATTACCGAAGAATTGTGGGAACTAACCGGTCACCAAGAAAGTATCCATAAACAGCCCTGGCCAATCTACGATCCGGCATTGATTGTCGAAGATGAAATTACTATTGTGGTGCAAATTAATGGACGGGTAAAAGAGCGGATGCTGGTACCGGCAAATCTTTCGGCAAACCAAATGCAAGAGCGGGTGCTTGCCCACCCCAGGGTGCAGCAAATTATTGCCGGCAAAGAAATTAACAAGGTTATTCCAGTGCCCGGCAAGCTGGTTAACATAGTGGTAAAATAAAGCTGTACTTGACTAGAGGATTAAGGAAGCAACGGAAGCAACGGGGACGTTCTTTTTGCTTCCAAGCGGAGTTTACCACTTTGTGACAAGAGAAATCAACCGGCAGGACATATTCTGCGACCAAGGTGACTATCAACGTTTTCTGGGAACTCTTGGCCGGGTGAAGACTGACAAGTTTGAAGTGTATGGATATTGCCTGATGAGTAAAGTCTGAAACCACACCCGCGGTAAGTACAAACTAAAAAAGAGCATAGCAAACAAACCATCCATAGGACGGTCTTTGAAAAATAAATATTGACAACTTGTGGATTACTATCAATCCTTAATTATTGAGTACCCGTGCCTTTGAGCTATAAGAATAGCTTGCTCTACTGTGATTTTGCGGTTTTGAGGCATGATTTCCGCTTTTTTGTAGAGTTCGGCATTGTAGGGTTCACCCTTCTTAAGGATGTGATATATGGCAGTAAGCAACATTCGTGCAATAGCTATAATAGCACGCTTATGGCCGCGTCGCTTTTTGATAGACAAATAGCGGCCCTTGATTTCAGGGTGTTTATCACTTTTAACAACAGCATTGGCACATTGTACTAAAAGTGGTTTGATATAAACACCGGCACGAGAGATGCGAACAGAATGTTTCTTGCCCGCACTCTCGTTATTTTGAGGAGCTACTCCTGCGAAAGGCAACACAAATGTTTGGATGTAGGAAACACAGACATATCAACCCCGATTTCTGAGATTATAGCGATGGCAGAAAAAGGATTTTTGAAAGCTGGTACAGTAGACACTAAAGTACGTTCCTTGGCATAAGGCTCTGAAAGCGAAAGGATTAAGGATTCAAGATTGGACTTGCACTTTTCCAATTCGTCATAATGCTGAAGAATAATATTCATTTTTCCTGAAAGTTTCCCTTCTCAAAAAATTATTGAGAAAAGCAGGCATTAACTGATTGTCCAGCTATAAACGAGTATTGTTTATAAAAAGATAAGTCTTCGTGCTCGGGTGGCACACTTATTTGTGCTTGAAAGGACAATCTACACATATAATCATGCGGTCAACTCCAAAAGGAGCAGCACACTCACCTCCACGTGATTTGTAGTTGCCTGTAATCTCAACAATATAGTTTTAAAATAAAACAATCTCAAGGACAACGGTTTAATTCCGTTTTGTGCCTTGAGCGAAGCGAAAGGCATGGCTATAATCATGAACCGAAAAATGAAGGAATTATATGTGAAACTGTGAATGAGTAGGCTCTTTAGAGTCCAGAGCTACACTTCTGACAAAATAAGGGGCAGGAAAGCCTAACAAGGCGCTGCCCCTGACCACCAGAGCGTCGGCGATTTGCGAGTCTTGTTTTGCTATCTGGGGTCTGCTGGTGGTCAGTGGCTTGTCGGCATATCACTCTGGTAGCAGGTGAGCTTGGTCGTCAGGCCGCCATGCTTTGTAGCGTGGTTACTAACAATATAGGAGAGTGGAGAAATGGCAGATGCTTCCACAAATGATGCAGAAATGCAGGAACTGATGAAACTAATGCACGGTGAGCTCGTGCTTGAGCCAAGCGAAGAAGTACTCGCTATATCGCTGTGTAGATACGGTAATGCAAACCGCGATTGGAACTCGCTACTTCTACTCACAGGTAAGCGGGTAGTAACCAGACCGAGACGAGATTATGATGCAAAGCGATGGGCTAAGGGATTTCGGGACACGGTTGTCAGTGACGACTGCTACCGGGAAGTGCCCCTTTCACAAATCGTCTGGATAAGCACAAAGAGATGGTTTGAGCAGAGAGGACCCGAGCTTGCAATAGTGTTGACAAGTGGTAAAGAATTCAAACTTGGAGAGGTTTGGTTAAGCGGTATGACAGACCTCATCGCAAAACTAGCGGGGCTTGATAGAAAAACGCGATCTATTGGCAGCATCGTCTGGAAAATGGTAATGCCCTTTAGCGGCCTGACATTATTTTGCCTCGTCTCTAGTTTTCTAATGATGTCTGTAGGAGTTATACTTACAGTCCTCGGAGTCGCAAATATAATCGGCGTAGTGCATGGACTGTTTCTGCCCACTCTAAATGCCTTTTTATTGCTTATGTTGCCTGACCATTTATGATTATGGTAGTATCTTCCCAGATAAAAGAGGGGGGATATGAAGAAGGCTAAGGCGTATAGGGAAGGAAGGCTTGAAGGAATCCCGCTGGAGGTGCCCGCCAAAAGAAAATTTCTCCACTTGAAGTAACTCTGTCTGAACACGTCAAAAAGGAATATTACCATTATTACTGGTGGCGGCTCTCCGCCATTGCCGGAAAGCCGATTACGAAATCAGAATCAGTGGCAGGCTGGAAGCGGATGTAAGGTTAGCGGAAGCATTAATTATACAATTGCCGATGTGACAACTCAAAGGTAGCAGTTGACAACAGGTCAGGGGAAAGATACAATTTTAAGCAACCACTAACCTCAAGAATATCCTCCGGGAGGGGGATATTAGCGGATGACTGAAACAGCAAACAGGAGGTAGGAGTGAAATGGTATCAGGTAAGTTGAAATCGTCTGATTTAAAGTTCACCGGTAAATTTACTCCTTGTGAAGAAGGATATTTGGGTGAGTGTCTGGAAGTTGACGTAATTGTGCAAGGGAAAACCTTGGAGGAGACAAAAATGCGTCTTAAGGAGGCCATGCAGTTTCATCTGGAGGTTTTTGGCCTGGAAGAATTGGTTGGATCCCAGAAAGCTGTTTTCGAAACTTTTGAGGTTAGTAATGTCTAAATACCCGGAACTTAAGTACCGTCAGGTCTTGCAATTAATGCAAGACTTTGGTGTTAAAATAGTATGAATGAAGGGTTCAAGGCATGCCTGTATTAGCCGTCAAGGGCACAATTTACCTTCGACCTACACCCAAGTTAATCTGCCTGGCCCGTTTTGGTAAGGGCTTTGGTAAAACGTGCTGGTGCAAGTAAGGAAGAATTCGAGGAGTGGCTCGGACGAAAACACTGATCGCCGGCGGGATTTAATTTTTCCGGAAATGCATTATTAAATCTGCGTAAGAGAAGGCTTCAAAGGTTTCAACAATATCGGCGGCATGAAAGAAAGCCGTAATAGATAAGGAGAAAACGATGGTTGATTACAAAGCGGACTTAAACCAACGATATTGGAAGTATCAAAAATCTCAGTTTTCAAATGGGCAAAGATTCTTTGAGCGTCCGGATGCTCAAGATGGACGTCCACCTGTCTTTATTACGAGTGAATCATGGCGAAATATCATAATCAATCCCACTGCAAGCCAGCAGGAAATTGATAGATTACTTGCTTTAGTACCTGAAGGGAAAAGGCACAAATGGTTTCGTAGTATGAATAGTTCTCAGGCATTGGCTCAGAGTATATTAGGCAATTTGATAATACACGACTCTTTGCATTACTTGTCTGAAATAAAAGATGACGACGGACTGGATTTGTTCGGTAAAGCGCGAATTTCATCTGTAAATTTTGCAATGGAATACAAAGTAAATTATCTTGGCGAACCCCGTTCTACAAGCCTTGATAGTTATATTTCTGGAGATTATCGAATAGCAATTGAGTGTAAGTTTACAGAAGCAGAAGTAGGAACTTGTTCACGACCACGATTAACGCCAAATGATTCAAATTATGAGAATGAACATTGCAACGGTACTTATTCAATCCAAAGAACAAGAAAAGAACGATGTTCATTGACTGAAATTGGAGTTTTATATTGGCGTTATGTGCCAAGTCTGTTCAAGTGGAAAAATGATAGCGACTTAAATCCATGCCCGCTGAATAAAAACTATCAATTGGTAAGGAATATTTTAGCAGTAGGTGTAAAGCCAGATGGAACTGTGTCTCTTAATGATGGACATGTGGTACTAATTTATGACGAGCGAAATCCAGCCTTTCAATATGGCGGGGATGGACTGATTGCTTACATGGAGACACAAAAAGCCTTGCAGGAACAAACGATGTTGCGGAAATGCAGTTGGCAACGTATTGTCCAACACATAAGAAAAAAAGGTATATTGTCTTGGCTAACACAGAATCTGACTCTAAAGTATGGGTTATAAATGCCACCGAACAAAGCGTGCAGTGGACAGTGTAGGGATTCGCCCCGCTAAATTGAGTTTTTTCTACGCCTAGGCGGTGTCCCGTTTCGACAGAGAGTCCACGCCCGCCCCACTGCCACTAACGCAAACCGTTCGGCAAATAAAAATCGAGAAATAATATATGAAATTTGATTTCTCAACTCAATTTCTAAAGGTTGATCCACCAGACACAAGTTTTAGCGAAGCATGGGAATCACTTTGTTATCAACTACTATCACTCAAGCATGGAGTAGACGGTCTTACTCGGTTAAGGCCACCTGATAGAGGTATTGATATTTGGCGTCGTTCAAGTCAAGAAGCCTATCAGTGTAAAAGTAGTCAGCAAGGAGCAATGGGAAGTATTGATGCCAATGAAAGTATAAAGTCCCTTCAAACTGCAGTGTTCCATAAAAACACATTCGAATATCATCCGGTCCTGGGAGAACAACTGGCTTGAATTGACGGCGTACTTTAAATACCCTTACGAGATTCGCAGGCTAATCTATACAACCAATCTCATCGAGGGGTATCACCGTCAGTTGCGAAAAGTGACCAAGACTAAAACAGCATATCCGACAGATGAATCACTGATTAAACTGAAGTTTGAACAATTCACCCTATTGCCAGAAAACAAACCCAGCAATAATCAGCATTTTGGTTTTTGAGAAGTAAAAATGTAGTAAGAATATTATAAAATATATACTTGACATATCACGACCCGAATTAGTTGTTTACGGAAAAAGATATATCCTTTGCCACAATCCCTACCGTAAAGAAGAAGACGTTAATACCCGTCTTTATTTGCTGGAAAAAACAAAAGTCAAATTGGAATCTATTTTAACCAGGGTAAATAAAGGACGCGCTTCCAGAATAAAGATAAAATTGCCAAAAAGCTTTATAAGTGGATTGACCGGTGGAGTATGGAGAAATTCTTTATCACTGAATATGACGAAGGGTATTTTAGATATAAGTTGGACGAAGAGAAAATAAACAGATATTCGGCGCTTGACGGCTGCTATATAATAGTGTCCAACGTAGCTCAAGAAGAAATGGGTAAAGAAGAAATTGTTAACCGGTATAGAGATTTGAAGTATGTGGAGCAGGCGTTTCGGATGATGAAAACTACCGGTTTACTAGTCAGGCCGATTAGGCACTGGAATCCCGAACGGGTAAAAGGTCATGTATTTATGTGTATGCTTGCTTATTTGGTAACCTGGGAAGTAAAGAACCGTCTGGCGGATATTTTGGAAAGGGATCAAACAAAACAATGTGAAGGTAATAGCCTGCGGGAAGTATGGGACTCATTAGCTCACATTAATATTGGTTTTATTGAAGCAGGTGGAAATAAAATTGAACAGGTTAGTGATATTAACAAGTATCAAAAGAAGGTTTTAAAAATGCTCAATGCTCAAATTAATAAAAAAGCATTAATTCGATTGTCGCTAAGAAATTGATGCTTGTATTTTTTAATATGGTTGATTTTGCTGGGTTTTGTTGTTGTTTGTATTCAAACTTCAGATTAAAATTATCTATCTGGCTACCGCGGAGGCTTCGAAGAAATGGACCTTATCGGTCAGGGATTGGAAGCAATGTATTTCCCAGTTTGCAATCTTTTTCGAAGACAGGTTGGAATCTGAAATGGCTGTTTAAAAGATGAGTTTATCGCTTTCGGTTCTGGCAAGGATAGAGGTAAAAGAATAGGGGCAACATAATGTTACCCTCTATCCCCGGCAGAACCCCGCCAGGCGCTCGGGTTGCTCGAAAGCCATGCCCTATTCTCCTGGTGGGTAAGAGCCAGAAATAGCTTAACCGTTTTATAGCGGAACCAAACCATTTACACGGAATTATTTACACTCCCAAATCCTCCATTGAAATTAAAGTAGGTAGAATATTTAATTACAAATTAATGCTATTTTATAGCAAACCAAACTATTAGAATTGTATCATAATATTCCAGACATTAACAGAAAAAGTTTTGGACCATGTTTAGACCAAAAGGGTGCAGGATAGCCTGGTTCCTCCACACGAACATAAAAACCATTTTTTCTGTTAAAAATTGTCCTATAATGCTCCTCAGGATAATTACGAATAATTATATCAGCTTCTTTTTCTCTACCAGATGTCATCAAGTGCATCAACATATTTTCCCTCGGCTTCCAACATAAAATCATCCAAACATAAAAAAGTTTCCAAAGGTATTCCGTCACTACTGTTTTTCCCTACTAAAACAACTTTATTATCTTTATAAGCTTGAATTATTTTTCCCTGTGTCTCTTTGCTAAAATTTCTATTTTTCTCAAGATATTCTTCAAAAGTGTTATACTCATCCTTATAATATTTCTTATACTCTTCTTTAAAATCCATAGCCTTGTCTATCAAAACATTATAAATTCGGCCCATGATTTTTGCTACTTCCAACCCTTCTTGTCCCAGCGTCCGGCGGGCATCTGCCGAATCACTTTCTGCTTTAAGGATCCGCCCTTTGGCCAGTTCGTTTTTATCTTTATATACAAAACCTTCCCTTCACGCAAGATAGTGGTAATAAAGGCGTTCGGGACGGCTTTCCAGTCATCAACCTCTTCGGGGGTATGTACTAAGATGTCTTTTACCGGAAATAAGACGGTTAATGCCTGGCGAATCGGTGCCGGACGCTTCCACCAGGGCAAATTGGATAGTATCGACCAGTGAATCATCGGGATAATTCAAAAAGATAATGGCGGTCCCAAAGTGCAATACCCCGGTCTTTAGCAAAATTTATTGCATAATTCGAAAAGCCGCTCGGACAAACTACAACGCCTCTTGTGTTAGTAGCATCTTTCGACATTGCTCCATTTAAGGCTCTTATTGCGTCAACACCTACGGGAGTTGCATGATTTTTACATTGAATGTAAAGGGTTGTCTCTACGCCAATATCGTCATCCCGCCGGGCTATGAGGTCAATCCCCTCATCGCGCGTCAAAGGCGTGGTTTCCACTTTCCATTTCTTTTGTTCCAAGAGCTTTTTCATATTTTCTTCAAATTCCACGCCACTCATTTCTGCATAGTTTCCTTGAATTCCGATTTCCGTTTTGATAATTTCGAGCGTTCCGGAGGGATTAATCCAAACAAGCCGAAAAGTTCTTCGCTTGACAGTTTTGACTTTAGATCGATTGAAATACTGTCAACCAATTCATCGA
>JJNX02000085.1 GCA_000681355.2 Peptococcaceae bacterium SCADC1_2_3 | reverse complement strand
TAGTCGTGCCGAATTGCCGTAGAAGGCTTAATATTTGTAATGATATTATCTTGCCAGCTCATATTTTCCACCTCTTTAGCCATTATTCTGTTAACATTATAGCACAGCTATTTGTGGAATTCAAGCAGTGGATGAATCCATCTTGCAGAAGGCATTCAGGCGGGCCGTTGGCAAGTCCGGTTTCGCCAAACGAGCGACCTGCCACACGCTCCGCCATTCCTTTGCAACGCACTTGCTCGAAAGCGAATATGACATCCGGACCGTACAGGAAGATAAGTAATGTGTCCCTATAATTCCGCCAGATTGCTCTTTGGCAAAAACCTCTTGAGAATTCTGGCTAACGAACCTATTTCTTCAGTTTACCACGAATGACTTGCCTATCTTTTGACTTGTCTCGAATCAATCGTTTCCTAGTGTCGCACTGGAAGTCATCATACGAAAGTTCAACGAGTTTGATACCATGCTTTGGCAGTTCATCGCGCCGGCGCTGATCATATTTTGCCCTTTGTTCGCCACGAGACACCCCGCTTAATGTTTTTCGCTTATCGAAATGTGGTACTGGTTCGCTGTGCTGTCGCTCCCGGTATTCGATTGCGAGTTTAAGCTCTTCATGGTAAGTATCAATTGGCAACTTGGCACAAATACCTCGTTTGCCTGGATCGCCTTGCAGAAAATCGAACCTGTACTGGCGTACAGCCGCAAGACATAGAACCTCATCGCATAGGTCAATGATGTAACTCTCGTCGCTCTTGATTGATTTGCCTTTGGCTATTTAGTCATCTCCAGTGTTGCGCGCGCCTAACATTGTTTATATTGATCCATATAATACTCCAAAATCGCTACGAGTGCCGTATAAGATTCTTTTGGAAAAATGTCTTTTGTGCACTAACCCCCGAAACATCGGCTGATACGTACAGTTGATGTTTTTATCATGTCGTCTTATACGGATCGGCATAAAACCCTCTTTCATAACCTTAAAGTATGTCGACGGGGCTGCGGACCCTATTATATTACATTTAAAAGACAGAGCAAACAATGCTGTGCGGTTTTTGGGTGTTCCGGGAACACAAAATGCCCTACCGGAAATAAACCGCTTGATGGTATGTTAGTGGTTAACAAAGAAAAATATATGTTGACTTTGGAAATAATTCTGGTATAATTTTTACACTTAAGCGACCTATATGCAATTATTCTCCCGGATGCCGGTTGAAAGGGAGTGGAAGAGTGACGGCGTTAAAAAATGTAGAGCTCGGACAAATTGCCGATATATTGAATGGCCTGCCCGATTCCAGGCAACACGAACTGGTAAACAACGCGAGTGCGATAACATATAACTTTATTCAGCCCAACCACTTAGGAATTTTCAATAATATACAAAGCACTTCAGAAATTAAAAGGCAAACCCCCGTTGATGACAGCTATCTCATTCGGAAAAACGATATTTTACTTAAACGGCTAAATCCGGACACTGCAACGCTAATAAGCGAGGATATATCAAATACCACCTTTTCGAGCAATCTCTTTGTAATCCGTGTGTTCAAAGACTATTTCCCGGCCTATATAGCCTGCCTGCTGGAAAACCAGGGTATGGTCTGGCTAAACAGCAATATTGTCGGTTCGGTTGCCGCTATCAAATCCATATCCATAAAAGCATTAGCGGTATTGGCTATACCTGCCATAGAGCATGAAAAACAAATAGCAATCGGGCAGATGTGGCTGCTATACAAAAAAAGAAAACAGTTGTTGAGTAATTTGATTGCCGAAGATCAAAGGCTTATGGCAGCAATAATAAATAATATCACAGCAAGCGCTAAGGAGAAAAAATTATGGCCACTACCAGAAAAGACATCGAGGCCGCTCTTTGGAGGGGCGCAAATACATTCAGAGGCGCTATAGATGCAGCCAATTATAAAGACTACATCTTGCCCATGCTTTTTGTTAAGTATCTTAGTGACACATATTTGGAGAGTATTGACAAATTGAAGAAAAGATATAATGGCCCGGTAAGGCTGCAAAGGGCAATAAACAGACTTCCTTTTGTTATCAAGGAAGAGCATACTTTCTCCTGGCTTTACGACAACAGATATAACGATAATTTGGGGGAACTCATCAATATGGCTTTGCGCGGAATAGAAGATGATAATCCTTCATTATTTACCGGGATATTTAGAAACATAGACTTTAATAGTGAAGCCATGCTGGGCAACCATAAACAAAGAAATACCCGCTTAAGGGAACTGCTTGAAGATTTTGAGTCCCTTGATTTGCGTCCTTCTTCCATCCAGCCGGAGGAAGGCAAAGTGACTGCTGACACAATAGGTGACGCGTACGAATATATGATTGGCGAATTTGCCGGCCAGGCCGGTAAAAAAGCCGGAACGTTTTTTACGCCGCCTGAGGTGTCGGAGTTGATGGCGCGCATTGTTAATCCCAAAATAAGCGACACCATGTATGACCCAACTTGCGGTTCCGGTTCCCTGCTTATCAAAACCGGTAAAACAGCCAGCAAAAAGGAAAATGACAATGTGAAGACTCTTGCCCTGTATGGCCAGGAAATGAACGGTTCAAACTGGTCGATGGCCAAAATGAACATGTTTCTCCATGACATCTTGGATGCCAGGATTGAATGGGGTGATACCTTTGCCAATCCACTGCATTTAGACTCCGACGGCAATCTCATGCAGTTTGATGTTATCGTGGCCAATATGCCCTTTTCGCAGGATAAATGGGCGGCCGGTTTTAATACCGGCGGCGAAACGACCGGCAAAGGTAAAGAATTCAAGATGGAAGCATCCCTTGATAAGTTTCACCGTTTTGATTGGGGGGTACCCCCAGCAAGTAAAGGCGACTGGGCATTTTTGCTGCACATGATAGCCAGTCTTAAAAGCGGGGGTAGAATTGCCGCCGTTGCTCCCCATGGCGTTTTGTTCAGGGGCGCATCCGAAGGAAGGATAAGGCAAGTGGTAATAGAAAAAAATCTGCTGGATGCAGTTATCGGCCTGCCTGCAAACCTGTTTTACGGCACCAGCATTCCGGCCTGCATTATAGTATTTAAGAAAAACCGCAATCGCGATGATGTGCTTTTCATTGACGCTTCCGGCAAAGATGAGAACGGCAACCTCCGCTATAGAAAGGACAAGAATCAAAACAGGCTCGAAACAAAACACATCGAAAATATTGTAAATGCTTATAAAAACCGTGTAGATATTAAAAAATTTGCCCGTACGGCAACTATTGATGAGGTAAAAGCCAACGAATACAACCTGAATATCCCTCGCTACGTGGATACTTTTGAAGAAGAAGCATTGGTGGATATTGAAGAGGTAAAAACCAATATCGCCAACATCCAAAAAGAACTTGCCGGGGTCGAAGCACAAATGGCCAGGTATCTGAAGGAGTTGGGGTTATGAACAATATTCAAAAACATAGCGATAAAACTTTTGAGGATATTAAACACATTAATGAATATGGAGCGGAATACTGGCTAGCAAGGGAGCTTGCACCGGTGCTTGAGTACACACAATGGCGTAATTTTTTCAGTGTTGTTGAAAAGGCTGTGGAAGCTTGTGCCAACAGTGGTTTTAACGATGATGACCATTTTGCTGACGTCAGCAAAATGATCGATCTGCCAAAAGGCGCCCAACGTAAAATTGAAGATATAGTATCCTTAACAACAGCAGACCGAGAAATTGACCTGCATGAAAAGCAGCTTGAAGAGTTGAAAAAACAGAAAAAAGCCTTAATGCAATTACTGCTGACCGGAATTGTGAGAGTCAATGTACAGGAGGTGTCTTGATGCCCAACCATACCATATTCAACGAACGTCCTGAGAGCCAGGACAGGGCGATAACAGTATTAGAAAAATTAGGCTATCAATACATACCCCGCTCGCAGGCGGAAGCCTTGCGCGGGCGACTTTCCAATGTGCTTTTCCCCGAGATTTTGCAGGAGTTTTTACACCACCAATCCTTTGTTTATAGAGGTAAGCTGACGCCTTTTTCCGGCCGTTCCATCGGCAAGGCGATTAGCGATATAGACGCGCCGCTTGTTTCCGGTCTGATGTCCGCAAGCAAAGCCATTTATGATCTGCTCCTTTCCGGCAACAGCTATGAAGAGGAATTATTTGACGGTGGCCGTCAGTCCTTCGACTTAAAGTTTATTGATTGGGAACACCCGGAGAACAATATCTGGCAGGTGACTGATGAATTCTCGGTAGAACGAGCAAACGGCAAGTATGCGCGGCCGGACATTGTGCTGCTCATCAACGGCATTCCCCTGGTGGTGATCGAATGCAAAAAATCCGGCATCGATGTGGAAAAGGGCGTTGTCCAGAATATACGCAACTGGCAGCCCCACTATATCCCCCATCTTTTTAAATTTGCCCAAATCGTTATGGCCATGAACCCCAACACCGTCAAATACGGCACTTGCGGCACGCCTTCCGAGCACTTCAGTATATGGCGGGAAAAAGACTATCAATGGCAGCAGGAAAAATGCCATAATGTCAGTCCAAACGGACAAGTCATTGAACAGGACAAAGCTATGGTTTCCATGCTCTCCAGGGATAGGTTATTGGAACTGGTCCGTTATTTCATCCTGTACGATAACAATGTGAAGAAAATTGCCCGTTACCAGCAGTTTTTCGGCATACAGGCAGCTATGAAACGCATAAAAGGTGAAGATGATAAGAATACCAAGAGCGGTGTGATCTGGCATACGCAGGGCAGTGGTAAATCTCTTACCATGGTGATGCTGGTGAAAAAAATTATAGCCGACCCGGAGATCAAAAATCCTCGTTTTGTGCTGGTCAACGACCGGATCAACCTGGATAAACAGCTTCGGGATAACTTTGCCAAATCGCAGCTTAGTCCGGCCCGGGCCAAGACGGGTAAAGGCTTGATTGAACTGTTAAATAACAAAGGTGAAACCATCATTACCACCCTTGTCCATAAATTTGACGCTGCAGTAAAAAGAAGGGTCAAGATTAAAGACGACAATATTTTCTTGCTGGTGGACGAAAGCCATCGTACCCATTCAGGTGAACTTCACAACTTTATGATTGATGTGCTGCCCAAGGCGATAAAAATAGGTTTTACCGGCACGCCCATGCTCAAGAAAGACAAGTTTAATACTTATGCACGGTTCGGACCGCTTATTGACAGTTACCCTGTTGACAGGGCAGTGGAAGATGGTGTCATCGTTCCCCTGGTTTATGAGGGTAGAATCATTCCCCAGGATGTGGCGAACGAGAAAATTGACGATTATCTTAAATACATCATCGCACCGCTGAATAATGAGCAACAGGAAGATATGAAACGCAAATGGAGCCGTTTTTTGCCCCTGGCTCAGACCCGTCAACGTATAGATATGGTGGCCTTTGATATTCATGAGCACTTTATAAGTTATGTCAAGCCAAAGGGGTTTAAGGCTATGGTCGCAGCCTCATCCCGTCCGGCGGCTATTGACCTGCATAAATCCATAAAGAAACTTGGCGGTGCAAAAACAGCGGTGGTGATCTCACCCGAAAATGTTAATGAAGGTGATGAGCTTATCGGAGAAAACAGAGAGAAAATCAAAACCTTTTTCAAAGAAGAGGTGGAGCCGCTCTTTGGCTATAACTATGAGAAATATGATGACTGGGCCAAAAACAGCTTCGTTGACGGCGAAGATGTGGATATGCTTATCGTCAAAGATATGCTTCTAACCGGCTTTGATGCGCCGGTGGCCGCCGTGCTGTACGTAGATAAACCCATGAAGGAACACTCACTGTTGCAGGCCATTGCCCGTGTCAATCGCGTGTATCCCGGTAAAGACTTTGGACTGATTGTGGATTATTGGGGCATTTTTAGCAAGCTAAATACTGCCATGGATATGTACTCGGATGAAAAATCCGGCATGGATGGATATGACCGGTCCGATATAGAAAATGCTATTCTTGGCGCCGGAGATCAAAAACTCAGGCTGGAAAAGGCCCGCCAAGAACTATGGGCAATATTTGAGGGAAAAGAATTTGACCGCAACAGTTCCGAAGGTTGGCAAAGCGCATTGGCGGAAGATGATTTGAGAAAAATGTTTTATGAAAGACTTTCAATATTTTCCCGCTTATTGGATTTAGCTATGGGAAGCTATGCTTTGTATAATGCCATCGGTTATGACCAGATTCAAAAATACAAACAAGATTTACTTCATTTCCAAAAACTTCGCGGGGCAGTTTTGCTCCGTTATAATGAAAAAGTGGATTTTAGCAAATATGAAGCCGGCATTCGAAGCCTGCTGAATAACTTTGTGCTTTCTGAACCAGGCCAAATTATTGTTGAACCGGTTTCTATCCACGATACCGAAGGGATGAAAGAGCAGCTTGAAAAACTGGAAAACAAAGCCGCCAAAGGTGACGCTATTCGCACCCGTATGGATAGAGAACTGGAAACATACCGTTATGATGACCCCTTACTATATAAAAAGTTTTCCGAGCAGGTCAAAGAAACCCTTGCTGAATACAAGGCGTCAAGAAATGATAGCTCTTATCTCTTTAAAATGGAGAAAATGGCGGACGATTTTAAAAGAGGTTATACCGGCCATCACTACCCCGCCTGCATAGACAATGATAGTGATGCGAAAGCTTTTTATGGGTCGATTCAAAATATCATTGCCGGGGCGGTAAAGGATGTTTTGCCAGAAATAGATGAAGCTATGGGGCAATTGGCTATTAAGGTTAAGAAGGCTATATCAAGCCGGGCCAAGGTGGATTGGCGTTTTAATGTGGCCGTGCATAGAGATATGGAACAAGCGCTTGACGACCTTATTTGGGATTTTACCGAAGAATACGAGATAAAACTGCCCGTTGAGAAAATTGATCTCATATTGGAAGGGCTTATGAGAACAGCAGTAAGCAGGTATTAGGCTATGAATACACAAAAACTATGTTTGAGCCTTCGACCGTTGAGCGATGTTGAAGTGATTATTGAGCGCAAGATAATAAAAAAAATCCGGCTCAAAGTGTTTCCAAACGGCATTGTTAAACTATCCGCACCGTTTGGAGTACCCGATGAATGGATCAATGATTACCTCAAAAGCAAAATTAAATGGATTGAAAAATCTTTGAATTACTTCAAAGATGCACAGGCCAATGAGTTAGAAACAAGAATTCACAGCGGGGTATCCACCCGCATTTTAGGCAGGCAAATTAGAATCATGGTCAAGGAAGCGAAAATATACAAGATAGAACAAAAGGAAGACTATGTCTATATACAGTCCCCCGTCACCGGGGATAAACAAGCTCTACAAAAGCAATTTGAGCGCTGGTGGCAAAAACAAAGCAAAGCGTATTTTTTGTTAGTTATTGATGGGTTATATCCGGTTATTGCCAAGCATGGTATTGATAAACCGGCACTTCGAGTTAGAAAAATGAGAACCCTTTGGGGTAGCTGTTCTAGAAAGCACAGCAAAATCAATCTGAATTACTATTTGTACAAAGCTCCGCCGCCCTGTATTGATTATGTTGTTTTACATGAGCTGACGCACTTTCTTTATCCCAAACATAATAAGGACTTTTATGAATTTTTGACCGT
>JJNX02000084.1 GCA_000681355.2 Peptococcaceae bacterium SCADC1_2_3 | reverse complement strand
GGGAGAAGGACAGGCAAGTGGTTAATTTTATCTGGTTGGCCTTAATTGTATTGGGTGTAATTGTAGCCGGAACGTCCGGAAAAATTGAAATAGTAACCCTGGCTGCTTTAGAGGGAGCCAATAATGCAGTAAAAACCTCCCTTAATCTTATAGCCATTATAACTTTTTGGTTGGGGATAATGAAACTCGCCGAAGCAGCGGGTTTGGTTCAGTGTCTGGCCCGGTTGACCCGCCCTTTGCTTCGCTTTTTGTTTCCTGAGATTCCTCAAAATCATCCCGCGTTTGGGGCTATTGTTATGAACCTTTGCGCCAATATACTTGGGTTGGGAAATGCCGCCACTCCCATGGGGATGATTGCTATGCAGGAAATGCAAAAACTTAACCAGGGCAATCTCAAGACGGCTACCAGCGCTATGTGTACTTTTTTAGCTTTAAACACTTCTTGCATCACCCTGATTCCCACCATAATTATTGGGATTAGATTAATGCATAATTCGGCCGACCCTACGGCTATTGTAGGCCCAACTATTTTTGCCACTGCTTGTGGCATGATTGTTGCTATAACCGTAGACCGGTTTTTGTATTTTTTTCACCGTAATCGTTAGCTTATGGTTAAACATATCCAAGAGGCGGTTTTATTATGCTTTACTCAATAATTGCTGAAATTTCACGCTGGATTATTCCCCTGGCTATTTTATTTATTCTTTTTGCCGCCGTAATAAAAAAAGTAAAGGTTTTTGAAGTTTTTATTGAAGGAGCCCAAGAAGGTTTTACCACCGCCATTAAAACAATTCCGTACCTGGTGGCTATGCTTATGGCCATTAACATTTTTAGAGCCACAGGAGCCATGGAATTGCTGGTGCATAACTTATCTCCTTTTTTTAATTATTTTTACTTTCCCGTTGAAGTATTGCCTCACGCCATTATGCGTCCTCTTTCAGGAGGAGCGGCTTTGGGTGTGGCCACCAATATTATTGCCGCCCATGGTCCGGATAGCTATCTTGGACGGCTGGTTTCTACCATGCAGGGCAGCACAGATACCACTTTTTACGTGCTTACCTTGTACTTTGGTTCGGTAGGAATTACCAGGTACAGGTACGCGGTTATTTCCGGCCTGGCGGCCGATTTTACCACCCTGGTAGCCTCAGTATTCATTGTAAATAAGGTTTTTGGAACGGGTGGTTAATTAAAGAAGATATTGATTTGTGGATTGAGGAGCGGAAGCGGGATACACCACGCAGACGAGAAAATTGATGTGGGCATATTGGAATCACCGGTTAAGGCGATATTTTAAAGCAATTTCTTTTTGGCGGTGATGTTTAATGAGTATTCAAATAATGGACAATAGTACAGACCAGGAAAGTTTTGTTGCCGGCGAAAATATGGCGGTTTGTCAGATTAGCGGAGAAACTAAAAAAGTTAGCCACTTTATCAGGTTTAATCCAACAAACCAAAAACTGCAATTAAACAAAACAACACAAATATCGCCGGTACTAGAATAGTGAATAGTATTACAATAATTAGTCCCCATAATTAGTCCCCATTTTGGATAGAAAAAACCCCTGCTAATATAAAACGAAAAAAGCGAAAGAAGGAATACCAAAAGCAATAAAAACGGGTAATAGCATGACCCCCGCCTTCGCCGGAACCTAAATACCTCCAAAGTATTCTCCAAGTCAATTTAAACCTAAACCTCACAAATAACACCTCCATAAATTCAAGCAATTATCGTTATTCTTCTTGACATTGTTAATCTAACGTTGCTATAATTATAACAGATATGTTATTAAAGTAGGTTTGCCCTAATGTCCCGGGGAATCGAGCTGTACCAAACCGATTCTGGAAACCGGCCGGTAGCTAAATTCATCGCTGACTTAAAATCAGGAGAGCAGGTAAAAATAGCCCGGTCTTTTGACCTTTTAGAAGAATACGGCCCGGAAATCGGAATGCCTTACATTAAGCTCCTCCCAGGCACCGGCGGTCTTTGGGAATTACGCGTCCCTTTCGGAGGTCAATTGCTCCGGTTATTGTTTTTTATAGAAGGTAATCTTCTGGTCATGGTTCATGCGTTTTTCAAGAAAACCGCCAAAACGCCCCTGAAAGAAATGCGGCAATTAACCGGATGAAAGATTATAAGCGAAGGAGTGAATCTCGGTGAAATGGCGTGATTTTAAAAACGAATTAATGAAAGACTCGGCGTTTAAACAGACATACGATGATCTGGAACCGGAGTACCAGATCGTGAGGTTCATCATTGAGCGGCGAACTCAAAAAAGAATGACCCAAGCTGAATTAGCCCGAAAAGTAGGTACCCACCAATCGGCTATCGCCAGGCTAGAAAGCGGGACATATAACCCTTCCTTGCGTTTTTTGAAGAAGGTGGCTAAAGCACTTGATGCACAAGTAAAAATATCGCTAAAATAAAACATTGCAAAATTACTTTAAAAAAATGAAAAAGCCCGGCGGAGCTGGGCACTGCCTAGAAATTAATGTCCTATATTGTAAATTTTATGTTGCGGTAACAAGAGCAAGAAAAGATATTTTTTTCAGTTCAAGCAAAAGACGAATCAATTATTTGGGAGCGGAACGGGATACATATGTGAGTTGTATGCTATCTTTGCCAGGCATTGAACCATAAATTCTTGTTAAAAAACTCTCAGTCAGGAACTGGAATAGGTTGTCGAGAAATAAAAAGCTAAGGTAAAATATAACCTGGAGCTGCAGGAGAAAAAGAGAGAATTGAAGAAATTATACGAATAAGCTATTATTGCTAATAGAAAGACTTATCATGGTTCGAATTTCAATGCAAAAGTGAAAGGGGTGGAAATATTAATACTATCCCTGTCACGCCATTTATATATCATATAACTCATGTCGATAATTTACCATCCATCATTAAAGATAGCGGCCTGTGGTCAGATGCGGCGATGATTGCCCAGGATAGGCCGGCGGCATCTATCGGTATGAACACGATAAAACAAAGGCGGCTTAAACTGCCGGTAAAGTGTTATCAGCAAGATTTTGTCGGTGAGTATATTCCATTTTATTTCTGTCCTCGATCAGTCATGCTCTATGTGATCTATTGCGCTAACCACCCCGAATTGGCTTACTTTGGGGGTCAGGAGCCAATTATACATTTGGAAGCAAAGCTGTTTGAAACCATAGAGTGGGCCAATGGCGTAAATCGCCGGTGGGCGTTTGCCCTGTCTAACGCTGGGGCTTATTACACTGAGTTCCGCAACCGTCTGGATCAGCTTGATGAAGTAGATTGGGAAGCAATAGCGGCCAGGGATTTTCACGATCCGCAGGCAAAAGAAGGAAAACAGGCCGAGTTTCTAGTTTATGAGTTTTTCCCCTGGCACTTGGTACGACGCATCGGAGTACAATCTTTATCTATACAAAGACAAGTATTACGGGCACTGGCCAGAATCACACATCGACCTGTTGTGGAGATACTTCCGGACTGGTATTTTTAAGGAGGAGAAGATAATGATCCAATACACTCAAGGTGATATTCTGCAAGCCGAGGCTGGGGCTTTAGTTAATACCGTTAACTGTGTAGGGGTAATGGGGCGCGGCATTGCGCTTAAGTTCAAAAAGGCCTTTCCGGATAACTTTAAGGCCTATGCTGCAGCCTGCCGGCGCGCAGAAGTTCAGCCCGGACGCATGTTTGTCTTCGACACGGGTAGGCTGGTCTGGCCCCGTTATATCATAAATTTTCCCACCAAGCGTCACTGGCGTGGCAAGAGCCGCATTGAGGACATCGAAGCCGGCCTAGCTGCTCTGGTGAAAGAAATTCAGTTACGCAACATTCAATCCATTGCCATTCCCCCCTTGGGCAGTGGACTTGGGGGTCTTGATTGGAACGATGTGCGGCCGCTTATTGAACGGGCATTGTCAGCTTTGCCTCATGTCAATGTACAGGTGTTTGAGCCTGGCGATGAACCGGTAGATACCCGTATCAATAAATCAACCGATGTTCCCGGGATGACAGCGGGTCGCGCTGCACTGATTGGCTTGATGGATCAGTACTTGGCTGCTCTACTGGATCCCACTATCACCTTGCTGGAGGTTCACAAGTTGATGTATTTTCTGCAAGCCGCCGGCGAACCGTTGCGCCTGCGCTTTGTTAAAGCTTATTACGGTCCTTATGCAGAAAATTTACGTCATGTTTTGCGCGCTATTGAAGGGCATTTTATTGCAGGCTATGCGGATGGCGGCGATGCACCTGACAAGCAACTGACTCTGGTTCCGGGGGCGGTCCGGGACGCCGAAGCCTTCCTGGAAACACACCGGGCAACGCGTGAATGTTTTAAACGTGTAGTGCGTCTGGTAGAAGGTTTTGAAACGCCGCTGGGGTTGGAGTTGCTTTCCACAGTGCACTGGCTGATAACGAAGGAACAAATAGAGACTAAAGATGCTTTGGTGCAAGCTGTTCATAATTGGATACCCAGGAAGCGCCGGTTTACCTCGGCACAGATTGAGCTAACCACAGCCCGCATACGCTCGGAAGGATGGATCTGATAAGCCTGTGACATTGTTGTTAAAAGCCATAATTAGGACTTGCTGCATAGAGGGAGGTTTTGCTGGTGGAGAAGCTGAAACTAATGACCGAAGACCTGGTTCAGGAAAACATAGAAAAACTGGCCGAGATATTTCCGGGCGTCTTTACCGAGGCGAGAGACGTAAAGGGGGACCTGGTCAAAGCCGTTGACTTTGAGCTACTGAAGCAGGAGCTGTCCGACCTGGTGATGGATAGGGACAGGGAGCGCTACCAACTCACCTGGCCCGGCAAAAAAGAAGCCGTGCTCATGGCCAACCTGCCCAAAAACAAAACCCTGCGCCCGGTGAAAGAAGAAAGCGTGGACTAGGAGAATACCGGCAACCTGTATATTGAAGGGGACAACCTGGATGCCCTCAAGATCCTGCAGGAATCCTACCTCAATAAGATCAAGTGCATCTATATCGACCCCCCTTACAACACCGGGAAGGACTTCATTTACAAGGATAATTTCAAACAGAGCAGGATCGAGTACCTGGCCGAATCGGGACAGGTGGACGGCGACGGCAACCGGCTCTTCCAGAACACCGAGTCCAACGGGCGTTTTCACGGCGACTGGCTGAGCATGTGGACATGGGACAGCTAAACTCCGGTCCGCAGCTGGGCATTTCTTATGAAGCTACCGGGTTCAGAAACAGGCCCATTGAGCTCACGCCGGAGGAAATTTTTGACAATATCAAAAAAGTCCAGGCTAGAGGCGGCCTGAAAATATCACATAAATTGGAAGGCAAATATAACCTGACGGTGGAGATGGAGACAGGAACGGGGAAAACCTACGTCTATATCAAGACCATGTTTGAGCTATTTAAAAAATACGGCTGGGGCAAATATATCGTGGTGGTCCCCTCCATCGCCATCAGAGAAGGGGTCAAAAAGTCTTTTGAGATAACGGAAGAGCACTTCATGGAGCAGTACGGCCGCAAGGCCCGCTATTTCATCTATAATTCCCGGCAGCTCCACAAGATTGACCAGTTTGCCGGCGATTCGGTAATCAACGTCATAATCATCAATACCCAGGCCTTTAACGCCAGAGGCACGGGGCTAAAAACGCTATTGAGTTTGCCAACGGAGTTGCTTTGTCTGCCGGAGATATCCAGGGGGACACAAGCGAACTGACCCTGCGCCGGATCCAGATCCGGGAGACCATCAAGTCTCACTTGGAAAAAGAGCAGGACTTATTTTACCGGGGCATCAAGGTGCTCTCCCTGTTATTTATCGACGAGGTAGCCAAATATAGGCAGTACGACAAAAACGGAAACATGCGCAGTGGCGAATATGCCTGGATCTTTGAAGAAGAGTACCGGATGCTGGCGGAGGAATACTTGCGAAATGCAAATGACAAAGACTGGTATGCTGACTATTTAAGACAGATAGATGTGGAAAAGACCCATAACGGATACTTTGCCATTGATAAGCAGGGGCGGATGACCAATCCAAAAGTAAAAGCCAGGGAGACCGATTCGGAAGACGAGGACGCTTACAATTTGATCATGAAGGACAAGGAAAGGCTTTTAAGCTTTTCCGAGCCGACCCGCTTTATCTTCTCTCATTCGGCATTAAAAGAAGGCTGGGATAACCCCAATGTGTTTCAGGTCTGCACCTTAAAGCACAGCAACTCCACCATTAAAAAGCGGCAGGAAGTGGGAAGGGGCCTCCGGCTGTGCGTAAACCAGGATGGCGAAAGAATCGATGACTCAGTGCCGGGCATCGATGTGCACGAAGTCAACGTTCTCTCTGTTGTGGCCAGTGAATCTTACGATGCCTTTGCCAGGGAACTGCAGAAGGAGATTGCCGAAACCCTGTCCGATCGTCCCCGCAAAGCCGATATTCAATTCTTCCTGGATAACGTTCTGTCCAATGAAAGGGAAGAAGAAATCCGAATTGATGAGCGGTTGGCCAATAAGCTGCACAACTTCTTTATCAGGAATAATTATTTGGATGACGAGGATAATTTGACAAAGGAATATTATAAGGCTGTTGAAAACTCAGATGTTAAACTTCCTGAAGAATTTACGGATCATAAACAGGCCGTGATGGAACTGGTCAGCACTATTTATAGCGAGAACGCTACTCCGCTCGTCCATAACGAACGGAATAAAAACGTAGAGTTGAAGCTAAACGACAACTTTTATAAAGAAGAGTTTCAAAAGCTGTGGAAAAAGATAAATGTCAAGACAGCTTACACCGTCAAATTTGACACAGAAGAACTGGTGGAAAAATGCATAAACGGCCTGAATACTAGCTTAAAAATAACAGAGATATCATACCATATAAAGGAAGGAGTATTAGAAACCATTGATTCGAAAGAGCAATTGGAAAAGGGCGAAGGTTTTGTATTAAAAGAATCAGAAGCAGGTAAGTTGTATGGGAAAGTTGCTTCGGGGGTGCGTTACGACCTGGCGGGCAAGCTCATGGCAGAGACAGGACTGACCCGGAAGACCATCGTAAAAATCTTGACGGGGATAAAAACAGGAACATTTGATCTTTTTAAAAAGAACCCGGAGGATTTTATTCTGAAAGCCGCCAGAATCATTAACGAAGAAAAGGCTACCACCATCATTGAACGGATTGCGTACGATCCCACCAGCGAGACTTATGATACCGATATTTTTACCCAAAACACCCTGAAGGGTATGCTTGGCGATGATGCCCTGCCGGTAAGCAAACATGTTTATGATTATGTGATTACAGATTCAAATACAGAAAGAAAGTTTGCCCGGGATATGGACGCCAGCAAGGAAGTCTGTGTCTATGCCAAGTTGCCGAGAGGCTTTTTCATCCCGACGCCTGTTGGAAACTATAACCCCGACTGGGCCATTGTGTTTACAGAAAATAAGGTCAAGCATGTTTATTTCATTGCCGAAACCAAGGGCAGTATGGACTCCCTGGAACTGAGAAAAATTGAAGAGGCCAAAATACACTGCGCCAGGAAACACTTTGAGAAAATCAGCAACAACAGCGTCAAGTACGGCGCGGTCGAAAATTATGAAAGGTTATTGGAGATTGTGAGTTAATAAAAAAGGCTAAGTGTGATATGGTAATTATAACCATGTTAAGGAGTGGAAAACGTTGGGCAAAGAGATTTTTCCTGTGGTTACTGAAGAGTTGCTGTCTGAAGTTGTGCAAAGAATTCTTGCGGTGAACAAAAAACCAAAGCTGATTGCCTTGTTTGGTTCCCGGGCGCGGGGAAATTCCAGGGC
>JJNX02000083.1 GCA_000681355.2 Peptococcaceae bacterium SCADC1_2_3 | reverse complement strand
AGAAGGGAAAAAAGAAGGGAAAAAAGAAGTGGCCAAAAACTTACTCTTGCTAAACATGGACATTGACAACATTGCCAAAGCAACAGGGCTGACAAAAGAAGAGCTTGAGAAACTGCAAAAACAACTGCAGGTCCATTGACAAAGGGGCAAGGAGGGACGGTTCTTGAAGGGGTCAATCGGAAGTTTTGCCCGTGAAAACGGCTCAACCGGCGGGTATTCGCTGCTTGTTGAGCCTTAATAATAACTATGCGTATAATCTACCTGCAAAATTTTTGATTGCCCGGAAGAATGAAGTCGCGATCAGTAAAGGCCTTCTCCTATGGGGTTTCAATCTTTTGCTCTTGGCTTTTGGTAATTGATTTTTCCTGATTTTTTGTCTACGGGGTGCATTTTTTCGTTAAACAGGCTTAATTTGGGCATACCTGCCCCCTCCCCACAAATGAGTCTTTGCAGTATGTATTCAGTTCCAGCAGCCATCATGGTGAAGCCCCTCGGGGTAACGAATACACCACCCGCAGTTTGCCTTCCCCGCATACAGGACACACCGTTACATCCCTGCCCACAAGCATACAAATAATTTCAATGGTTTTAAGACCTTCAAATTTTGGTTTGTAAGTAGGACTGCAGGTTAATTTTCTGCACAGTTTAAGCTTGGTTTTTTTGTTCCGGTTGGCCAGCAGTCCATAATGCCTGATTTTGACAAAGCCTTTCGGAAGTATATGAGCTAAAAACCGGCGGATGAATTCTACGCCTTTTAGCGTTAGAGTCTTTATCTGGTTGCTGTGTTTATGGTCTCTTACGGTAAATGTCACCGTATGCTCATCCATTGAGACGATCCGGGTGTTAGATATAGCAATCCGGTGCGTGTATCTTCCCAAGTATTGGACGACAGCTAAAGGACCGGAAAAAGTCTCTTTGGTGTAAGTGTACCAGTTCTGGGCATAACACTGATTGAGCAAATCCCGAAAGAACTTTGGATTCTGGAGTGATTTTGCGTTTCCATAATACTTAAGCCGGTTTTGGTGGTAATATTGCTTTAAGTAATACAGATATTTGCCCCGGAATTTTTTTGACAGTACCTTTACCGGAATAAAGAATTTTTTACTGCTGTTTCGCCAAAGGTTTTGCTTTGTTAGACCACCTGCCAGTACCACCGTATGGATGTGCGGATGATAGTGCAAATCTTGTGCCCAGGTATGCAGCAGGGAAAAAAAACCGACCTTTGCGCCCAGATATTTTTTATCTTTGGCAAGCTCGGAAAGGGTTTCGGCAACAGCCTTGTATATTAAACCATAAAGCAGTTCCTGATTTTGATAAATCAGTGGCTGAAGCTGCTGCGGCATTGTAAATACTACATGGAAGTATGGAGCATTGAGGATATCTTTGCTCCTTTGGTCCACCCAAACGGCCTTGGTAACACCCTGGCACAAGGGGCAGTGCCGGTTCCGGCATGAATTGTAGCGCACAGCAATATGACCGCATTCTTCGCACTCAAAGACATGGCCACCCAAAACCGCCGTCCTGCAGCGCATGATGTCTCCACAGGCCTTGGCTTGTTGCATGGATGGAGTATAGCTTTGCTCATACCGGGAATAAAACTGATTGAAAACATCCTGTACGGTAGTCATTTTATATTACCATAACAAGTGTCAAGGGGGCTTTTGATACCCATAAGGCTCTTTGAGGTCATATGGAGGTAGGTTAACGTAGTCTGAAGATGTTTATGACCCAACATTTGCTGGATGAACACGGGATCGACTCCATCCTCCAGGGCATGGGTAGCAAAACAGTGTCGCAATGTATGGGCAGAAATATGCTGGTCTAGCTGCAGCCGGTTCCGTATCCTGATCAGGGTGTTCTTGATGGTCTTGACATGAATGTGCTCGTTTTTGTTTTGTCCTGGAAAGAGCCAGTCGTCAGGCTTGTAGCCGGTGGAAGAAAAGTACGCCCTGAAATACTTTCGAAGTATCTGAAGAGCTGTAGCCGATAAAATGGTATACCGGTTTGTATTATGCTTGGCGTATTCTACCCGGACCCGCATGCTTTTACTGCAGATATCACAAATCTTTAGCCTGGCGACTTCTCCGACCCGCAAGCCGCTTCCGTAAATTAACGCTAAAATAGCTTTATGTTTAAGATTGACGGTTGCATTTAAAATCGCCAGTACATCCTGCTGGGGAGGGATTACCGGAAATCTACGCCTTCTTTTCATGCGCGGGATTTTCTTTGGATTCCATTCCTTGCCCAATACATGGGTATGGAAAAACTTGATGGCGGAAATATAGTTGTTGATGGTTCCTGCTGAAAGACCCTTTTCCTTCTTAAGATAAAGGATGTATTGCTGGATATCGCTTTCTGTAATATCTTCCATACATTTATGCCTGCCTTGTATAAAATTGGCATAAGCATAAATCCTTCGCAAATATGATTCTCTTGAAGAGTCTGGAGTCCCTTTGAGCTCAAAGTATAATTCAATCTCTTGTTGGTAGTGGTTCATGGAAAATTACCTCCTGATTTCTGATGTTTTTTGCGTACTGAGCAATTGAATCAGAAACCAGGAGGGGATCTGGCTGTTCTAACAAATGTATGTATTTGTCTCTTCACCCGTGGTATAATCATAAAAGAAAAAGTATGCTCCTTTCTGGGTTGTTTTGTTTTGACGATTAAACAATACCACAAAAAGGGCATACTTTTTCTTTTATGTAGTTTTTTTCTGGACGAAAATTATCCTAGGCCATCGCGAAGCGATTTCGTTCTTCTTTTGACATTACCAAGACCGCTTTGCGTACTACTTCCCGGTTTATTCTTAACCCATCTGCTATTCGCCTCAAGAACAGGTCGGATTCCCTATTAAGCAACCTTATTAAGTCATCCCGGTACTGCTTATTACTGGGCAGTTTCAGTTCTTCTATTCCTAACTTGTCGCCGCTCAGGTTATTTGTCCCCAACTTGCTCACGTTTCATGTTTTTCAATTTTGCTCATAAACCCTAAGCAGCCTTGAATGGGCCGCCTTTTCCGGAGCAGGCAATTTTTCTGATTGACGGGCGGTTCCGGCAGGAACTGCCCTCCAGGAAGATCTAGCGGGGCTCGGACAACCAGAGAATGCACCTGCTTACCGACCGCGCCCTGGTGTATGAAAAATATGTTGACGCCGAGGAGACCTTTCCCCGCCGGCTCCATGTGGAGGTAACGCCCGGTGGGGAGCTCCGGATTATCGGAATTCCCGAAAGGGGTTTTGCCTACCGGTTTGCCCGGAAAATGCAGGAGCGACCCGTGCCCGCGTGCTCAAATTAACGCAACAATTTTACGGTCGCAAACCCGAACAACAGTCACCCAAAGAGGTAGAGATCATCTTTACCAGCAATATCGGCGCCTTCGTGGACATCTCTTTGGGAGACGGCACCTTCTTGCGCCAGTCCAACATCCTTCCCTATTCCTAGCAGTGCCTCGGTTGCGGGCGGCTATTTCCTGAGGAAGAAGCGCCGGTATCCTGCCGGTGCGGCAGCAGGGATGGCTTTACGCAGGTGGAGACACCCTATTCTCTGGTGAAACAAAGGATTCTAAAACAGTGGAGGAGCACTTCAAATTCAGGCTCAACCGCCCTGAACTTTTTAACCGCATCGGGAATAACTTCGTCGTCTTCGACTATATCCGGCCCGGGGTAATGGGTCAGATCATTGACAAAATCTTGGGGAACATCGCGGCGGAACTGACCGAAAAAAAGAAGCTCGCAGTAGAATTCGCCCCTGATGTGCGTGCCTTTCTCCTGCAGCGAGCCGCCGGGAATATCGAACAGGGAAGGCGGGGGATCGGCAACCTGATCGAAACCACCCTGCTCAATCCCCTGGCCCGTCTGATTTTCGACCGGAAGTTGTCCGGCCCCCGGCTGGTGGTGA
This sequence comes from Peptococcaceae bacterium SCADC1_2_3, assembly GCA_000681355.2. Taxonomy (GTDB): domain Bacteria; phylum Bacillota; class Desulfotomaculia; order Desulfotomaculales; family Nap2-2B; genus SCADC1-2-3. Next base: position 3,958 of record JJNX02000083.1, on the reverse strand, counting down.
AGGAAATCGGTGAAAAGAGCAAGTGGGAGGTGGTCAGTTATTTTCTGAACATCGAATCGGCCGAATGAGTGCCGGAGGGAGCGGGTAGCGTCGGATTATCCGCACTTTTTGCCTGAAAAGCAAGGGGGAATGAAAATGAAGCTAAGGATTTGTAGAGACCAAGCAACAAAGACAGGTATTTTTGGTGGTCACAAAGGTATGAGGTTTAGTCTTTCATGCCGAGTAGAAATCAGCTCGGAGGAACAGGAATTGGTCGAAAAATATAAGGTTCAGGATCACGTACTCACGTGGAGGGAAATCGATAGAGGAAGGATACCTGGCGTGACCATTCGAAATCTGGTAGACGGGATAAAACAGGAAGTTGACGATGTAGCCACATTGCTCAATAATGAAGAAGTTATTAAAGGAAGCGTGAAGGACTTTAAGAATTTGCTAATGGTTATGGCTACATTTGGGGGTGAAGAGGTAATTGAAATATAAGTGATTGCCTCTATTAAACGGGGTCTTGGGTTAAAACCGACTCGATCAGACGGTAGGCATTGGGGACTGAAGAGATCCTTAAATGGATTGGGACCGGTGAATATCACAAATAGAAGCTTTAAAAAGATGCTGCAGCTTTAAATTATATTTCGCATTGCATGCTTTGTTTTTTAATGGTATTTTTATAAAAACCACTTTAATGCTTGATATTAAAGCAATTAAAACTTGTAGACTAAAGTAAAAATAACTTTTTCCTTGATTCTCAAGGGTTCTAACATTTGAAAAGATGAAGTCGGGTAAAAATAATTCTTCAGCCAGGAGGAAAAAAATTTTGTCTTGTGAAAAGAAAGAACGCTTATCAGTTAAACCGGACGGCTTGCTTGCTCTTAACGATGCACTGAGTTTAAACGGAGAACAGGTTAAAGAACTGCATAAAAAATATCTGAATTCTGCTCTGGCTACCTTACTGGGCTTGATAAATTTCGATAAGCAGTTTGTGAAGGCTCAAGGAGTATCAGTTTGGGACAGTAAAGGGAGGGAATATCTAGACTTTCTTGGAGCTTTCGGCGCTTTGAATCTTGGGCATAATCATCCTAAAATAATTGGAGCGTTAGAAAAGGTAAAAGAATTACCAAATCTACTTCAATCTTCCTTGGGTACGCTTGCTGGAGCTTTAGCCAACAATTTAGCTAAAATTACACCTGGCAATCTCAGTCGCTCCTTTTTCTGTAACAGCGGAGCAGAAGCTGTAGAAGGAGCATTGAAGCTGGCCCGCATAGCAACTGGCCGGAAGGAATTTATTTACTGCCAGGGCTCTTTTCATGGCAAAACCTTTGGTGCTCTTTCAATTACCGGACGAAAAAAATACCAGCAGCCTTTTTTGCCGCTACTTCCTGGTTGTGTAGAAGTGCCGTATGGAGATCTTCAGGCATTGAATCTTTCCCTTAAAAATCAGCAGGTGGCAGCTTTTATTGTTGAGCCAATTCAAGGAGAAGGTGGAATTATCTTGCCACCACCAGGCTACTTGGCAGAAGCTAGAAAACTGTGCTCAAAATATAAAACCCTTTTTATTGCAGATGAAGTGCAAACCGGCTTTGGAAGAACGGGGTATATGTTTGCCTGCGAATACGAAGGAATTATCCCGGATATAATCTGTCTTGCCAAGTCACTGGGCGGCGGGGTAATACCTATAGGAGCTTATCTTACTACTGATGAAATCTGGAAAAAAGCTTACGGAAGCATGGAAAAATATACTTTGCATACCTCCACCTTTGGTGGAAACTCTCTGGCATCAGCAGCAGCCATCGCTACCATTGAAGTAATTTATGAAGAAAACTTAATCGAACAGGTCTGGGAAAAAGGCAAGTACCTGCTGGATAAACTGCTTAAGCTTAAAGAAAAATACCCTCATTTGCTTAAAGATGTCCGGGGTAGAGGTTTATTAATTGGGCTTGAGTTTAATCAATCAAAAGATAGCTTAAGCAACAGACTTTCTTTTGGCCTCGTTGAAAAGCTATCCGATGAGTTTTTAGGCAGCATGGTAGCTGGAGAGCTTCTAAATAAACATGGTATCATCACTGCCTACACTTTAAACAACCCAAACGTAATTCGGCTGGAACCACCACTTATCGTAACTTACAGTCAGCTTAACACGGTAATCAACAGCCTTGAAGAAATCTTGGGAACCCATAAGGGTTTTCTTAGCGTGGCAGTTTCTACTGCTAAAACCGCAATCAAGTCTCTGGTCACTAAAAAATAAAGGAAGGAAAAATAATATAGTCCATATAACCAGTATTAACCCCGGAAAGACCTTTTTCCCGGCTGCGTATGGCTTTGTGTGCCAAAAATAATTTTCAGGAAAGATAACCCCTGGTCAAAACATTGTGGCCTTCATAAGCAGCCAAATGCCTGTTGATATACTGGAAACTGACGTTGCATTAGATTCAACACAGGCTGATTTCCCTTCAATGGGGTTACGAGTATCCTCATCCTCAGATTGCATCGTCTGATGACAATTACAACCTCATTGTTTCAGCGTGAGTTGGGGGAGTTATCTCCTCGGGTGCAAAGTGAAGTGGATAAACGGCTAAGGAAACTGTTTGGACTAATATAATGGCCGCAACGGCAGATAACAAATAAGAGATTTATAATGTTCCATAAACAAAGTAAAAAGGCATTGGAGCAAATATAGCACAGAGGCTTTTGAAATAGCACAAAAGAATATAGCAAGCAGGACTGACAAGAGGCAGACAGGTCAGGCAAGTAGGAATCACCAAATACAACAAACAACCTGCCTGTTGACAGGCAGGTTTGCAGTTTTAAGATAGTAAATTCTATCTTTTCGATTTTTCGTATCGAATTTTTTGCACTGCCGGGATAACTGTTGGTTTGGGCTTTTCTTTTAAAAATGCACCTTTGTATTTTCTCATCAGCGCTGGGAAGTCCTTTTCGTTGCTCCAGTTCCGTTTGTTAAACAGAGTGGCAAAAACTTTCCGCGCGTTCTCCGGATACCTTTCTACCATTTTTCGAAACGGCAGGGGGGAAATGGTATCACTCCAGAGGTAACCCATGATTACTTCTTTATACTCTTCGTCTTTAATCAGGTTGGGGTTTTTGAACGTCTCCATGAACAGCTTAAAATCCGTGTACGTTTTAAGGCCCTCGGTTTCGTCAAAAATTACGCTGGCCGAATCGGCGGTGGCTAATTTTTCGGGTACCGAGAGGGTCGATTTAAGGCCTGCGTATTTCGCTTTTTCAGATTCGGAAAGCTTGCTTTTTGTTTTTTCGGTGTAATAAGTCAGAAATCCTTCCATCGTCTCCTGTAGTTTTTCGCCGGCAACGACTATTATTTCATCCTTAAAGTAAGAGATGAATTCATTCCTTAATTTTTTCTGCATCTGCCAGCCCTGTGCCCACTTTTCTTTGTTTTTACCGAGCGAAGCAGGAAGGTTTGATTTAACTATTTTTAATGCTTCTTCTTCGAGCATTGACCTGGCTTCAGAGGGATAACGGAAAGACACCCCGCTCAGCAAATAAATATCGTCTAAGGGAACCAGGCGAGTGATAACAAATTCCCCGGTCGAAAACCTTTTAAGGCCCTGCTTACCTACATTCGAGGTAGCTATGTACTCTGCCTCGTCAATCAAATTATACAATCTGACTGTAACCTCGTCAACTGATTTTACTTCAAAAATCCCCTCAAACGATTCCTTCCAGCCTTCGAGAATGGCTACCTCTGCTCCTGATAAGCAGTTCTTGTTTTCCTTGATGAAACGGTCAATCAAAGAATCGCCGTTTCTAAACCGGTAGCAGTGGATGAACCAGTCAACGGCGCTAATTTCGTCGCTTTGTCCTTCATTTTGTTACGCCAACCACTTTCCGGCAGGGTTCTTTTGAAATTCCCTTTCCCCTGCCCCACCTGGTCTGGGGTTCGCTGCTTGATCGCTGGAACATGTTTTCCTCTTCCCTGATTTTAGAT
>JJNX02000082.1 GCA_000681355.2 Peptococcaceae bacterium SCADC1_2_3 | reverse complement strand
ATAACTTCTGCTTACGCAGATATATAAAATTATCAAGGAACAATATTTCCAGTTAATTTATGGTAATTAGTAAGGTTTATAACTGGAAATTTATCTCTGAGAACCTTACAAAAACTATTATACGAGGAGAAAAAGCTATGATTATTGACCTGCACGTGCATACCAAGGTTTATTCTTCCTGCAGTATTATAGGTCCAGCAGAGGCCATTAGAGAGGCAAAAAAAAATTGGCCTGGAAGGTTTGTGCTTTACCGAGCACAACAAAAGGTGGGATAATAACGCCCTACAAAAATTAAGCCAGAAAGAGAACTTTCCCCTTTTTTGCGGGGTAGAGGTGGAAACCAGAGAAGGGCACCTGCTGGTTTTAGGGGTAAATAAAAACTTTGCGGGTATAACTCCCTTGGATGAATTGCTCGAATTAGTAAAAAAAGAAAACGGGGTAATTATTGTGGCTCACCCTTTCCGGGGCTTTCTTCTTTTTGGCTTCGCCGATTTAAATTTGCAAGTGGAAAGGGCCTCCCAAAGACAAATTTACCAGCAGGTGGAGGCTATGGAAATTTTAAGTGGCAAGGCTACGAAAAAAGAAAATGATTTAGCCCAAAAAGTAAGTAAAAAGCTAAAGTTAAAAGGGGTGGGGGGAAGTGATGCTCATGCTCCGGGGGAAATCGGACGCTGCGTAACCATTTTTAAAAAACCGGTAATTAAGAGTGAAGCCGAATTAATGGCCGAAATAAAAAAAGGAGAATACGAGGCGGTTTACTGGCTGGAAAAAAATCTTAAATAAAAGGGTAAATTCATGGACAAAAAATGGACAAAACTAACCCGAAAGCTGGAAGCGCTCTTAAGGTTAAAAACTTTTCCCGTGGCGATAAAACTGTTGGAAGACGCAAACGAAATGGTCAAAAATAAGTGGCTGCGCCGGCCGGAAAAAAAGGCCACCCTTTGCCAGTTAATTACCCTTGTGCGCACCTTTGACTGGACGGTGGGCGCCACAGCCGCCGATTTAGCTTTTCCCATGTGCGCCAGCATTGTCGGTCTGGCTGAACTGCCGGCTGAAATTAAGGACGGCACCTTTCGCAGCCTTGTCTGGTGCAAAACAAAAGAAGAGGGTAAAAAATGTGAAGAAGCAATCCCCCGCATCCCCCCGGGTAAATATCAGGCGATAATGATGGCTCCTTTAGTTTATAATTCTTTTGAACCTGACCTGGGGTTAATTTACGCTAACCCGGCCCAAATGATCCTGCTTATTAACGCCCTCCAGTTTGAAAATTACGAAAGATTTCAGTTTTTTTGCGTGGGAGAAAGCTCTTGTGCTGACGCCATAGCCCAGGGCTACCTGTCCCAAAAACCATCCCTTACCATTCCTTGCTACGGGGAAAGAAGATACGGTTATGCTCAGGATGATGAATTGGTAATGGCCCTTCCTCCTTTTTACCTGGAAAAAGCAGGGCAAAATTTAGCAGAACTTTACGCCCGGGGCATTCAATACCCCATCTCGTACGCCGGGGCCCAGACTGATCCTTTTCCGGCCATGCCCTTAAGTTACCAAAAAATAATTAAGGGTGAAAGTATGGCTGATTTAACCATCCCCCGCCGTAAGATTACCCGCTGGGAAGAAAAATTAAGATAAAACTTGCATTTTTAATTTTTAAAATATATTGACATATGTCCAATTATTTTATTATAATTTTAATAATATTTTGAATAAAATAAGGAGGACAGACTATGTTGACAAATAAGGAGAAAATCCAGACCATAAGAAAAAAGGCGCACGAATACGATAAGTTCGCCGGGTGCTCCCAAAGTGTTATTCTTAGTATTCAAGAGGAATTTGGTTTGGAAGATTTACCTGCTTTTAAGGCCGCCACGGTATTTGGGGGTGGAGGAGCCCGTTGTGGGGAAACCTGTGGTGCTCTGGTGGGAGCTTTTATGGCCTTAGGGTTGGTAATAGGAAGGGAAAAAATAGAAGAAACAGAAGTATACCAAAAGGCAATGGCCCCGGCCCAGGAAATACGGAAAAATTTTATGGCGGAACTAAAAACCCAGCTTGGGTTTAAACAAGACTTAAAAACCACTCTTTGCAAGGAAATACAGGAAAATGTTTACGGCCGTTCTTTTGACATGACCGATGAAAAAGACTATCAAGCCTTTCTTGACGCGGGGGGACATAGTGACTTGGGTTGCCCCCGGGTATGTGCCATAGGTGCTCAGGTAGTGGCCGAGAAAATTTTTGAAATTAAGGAAAGCTAAACGAAACTTTTTTTCTTTATCCTGGCCGGCGACGGATTGTTTCCGCCTTTCAGGAATGAACCGGTCCGTAAACATAAACCAAAAAATTTCCTCCCTATAAATTACTTTCGGTGGCAGGTGTCGTTTGTAGAACACGGCGGGGACGCACATCTTTCTTCTCTCCCGCAGCAAGTTGTTCTCGCTGTTTTTGCAGAACTTTTTATTATGTGTGGCACAGATAAAAGCCGCTTAAAGTTTATACTTCCACAGCTAGGTCAACTTGCCGGATTCTTCATATCGTGATCTATTACAGTGATTTCGACAGGGATGAAAAACATCCTATCATTTCCGGATCGTCCGGATTAGGATTTACTTAGCCCAATTTTGAAGAGATAAACCGGTAATGCGGCTAAATTCACTGGTATTATTTGTTACTAAAATCAGGTTTTTAGAAAGAGCATGGGCGGCTATTAATAAGTCATAAGCCCCTATAATCTGTCCCTTTTTCTCAAGTGCGGCACGAATTTCTCCATATGTAACAGCAGCACTTGCAGAGAAGGGTAATATTTCCAATGGTGCTAAAAAGCTGGTTAAAGCAATTTTATTTCTTTCCCTTTGTTGACTTTTTTCAACCCCATATTCAAGTTCAGCCAGTGTAATTGCAGAAATATATACATCTCCGATATCCAGTCTTTTTAAGGTTTCAAGGACTTTAACGGGTTTCTTTTTGATTATATAAATACATACGTTTGTATCAAGCATATATCTCATTTAAAAATCGTCCCGCTTTGGTGCAACCGGTTGGTTTCTATCAGACAGGAAGTCTTCTGAAAAATATTTTAAACTAGACTCAAGATTTTTCCATGCGCTGTCTTTGGGGATTAACAGGACAATATCGTTAATTTTTTTTACAAATACTTCAGAATCTTTAAAACGATATTCCTTTGGTAACCGGACAGCTTGACTCCGGCCATTTTCAAATATTTTGGCAATGTCCATAAAAGCCCCCTCCTAAACAGATAAGATATATATCATAGTATATATCTTAGTGGAAAGAATGTCAAATAAATTAAAAAAAAAGATTTCGGTTGCCTGGTCCATTTTTTCATATTGATTTAGGCCTAAATTACTTTCGGTGGCAGGTGTCGTTTGTAGAGCACGGCGGGGACGCACATCTTTCTTCTTTCCCGCAGCAAGTTGTACCTGGATTTTTATTAGAAGAACTTTTTATTATATAAGGAACAGATAAAAGCCGCTTAAAGTTTGTACTTCCACAGCTAGGACAACTTACCGGATAGGTTGTTGAATCGGGTAAGAGTGCTTCCCAAACGTGAGCGCAATTTTCACATTTAAAATCAAACATAGGCATAAGTGTTTCATCCTTTCCTTTGCTTTAAAAACTTATATAAATTATTATTTCAAAGTATTGTGCATATGTCAATAATTATTATAGCTTAACCAAGACCTAAAAGCCTACCTCCTTGAAAGACCAGCACCGCCATCACCCAGCCCAAAACCAGACTGTAAGCAATAGCAAAGACAGTCCAGCCCCAGGAATTGGTCTCCCGCCGGATGGCTCCAATGGCGGCCACACAGGGAATATAAATAAGAGTCATAACCATAAAAGCGTATGCCGAAAGAGGGGTCCAGTGCTGAGCAATGGCCTGGCTCAAGCCGGCTTCATCCATCCCGTAAAGCACCCCTAAGGTGCCAACCACAACCTCTTTGGCTAGAATGCCAAAAATCAAGGCGGCCGCCGCTTCCCAATTCCCAAAACCGGCCGGGGTAAAAAGCGGGGCCAGAACACTACCAATTTTTCCGATGATACTTTCCTGGCTGGCGTATTCAACCCCTGGCGGTAAGTTAGAAAACAGCCAGACCAAAACCACCACTCCTAAGATTATTGTCCCGGCTTTACGAATAAAAGAACTTCCCCGCTGCCACATATGAATAAATATGCTTTTTAAGGTTGGTAAGCGGTAAGGGGGTAGTTCCATGACAAAGGTGGAAATCCCACCCTTAAAAATGAAGGTTTTAAAGAGCTTGCCGATCATAATGGCCAGTACTATCCCTAAAAGATATAACGAGAAAATCACCCAACCCTGATTAGCCGTAAAAAAGGCTCCGGCAAAAAGAACGTAAACTGGTAAGCGGGCGGCACAGGACATTAAAGGGTTGATTAAGATGGTAACCAGCCTATCCTGCCTGCTCTCCAGGGTACGGGTAGCCATAATCGCCGGCACGTTGCATCCAAAGCCAATTAAAAGGGGCAAAAAAGATTTGCCGTGCAGGCCCAAAAAATGCATAAAGCGGTCCATGATGTAGGCTGCCCGGGCCATATAGCCACTATCTTCCAGAAAAGAAAGGGCTAAAAAGAGTAAAAAAATGGGGGGAATAAATACCAATACCGAACCTACCCCGCCAATTATTCCGTCAACCACAAAAGAAACCAGCATTTCAGAAGCTCCTAAGACGCCAAGCCAGCCGGTAACCAGCCCTCCTAAACCTTCAAAAACAGCTTCCACCCAGCCAATCAGGGGGTCTCCCAGTTTAAAGGTAAACTGAAATACCGCCCACATGGCCAGCAGAAAAAGGGGCAGGCCCAAAAACCGGTTGGTAACTACTTGGTCTATTTTATCGGATACGGTGAGCCTTTCCTCCAGGGTGGAGCGCCGGCTAACCACCTCTTTTAATAGGCCGCTAATAAAACCATAACGGCGCTCGGCAATTATGGCTTCTAATTCTTCGCCTAAAATATTAATTAAATGATGAATGCTTTTACCGGTTTGAACAAGTACCCGGTCAGCCTGGCATTTTTGCATTTCATCACGAAGCCGCTCATCTCCCTCCAAGAGCTTAACCGCCAGCCACCTGCTGGAATAGTTTGCATTAAGGTTAGGATTTAATTTAATTAACTCCTCCAGCTTTAATAACTCCTCTTCAATTTCCTGGCCATAATTAACCACTAAAGGTTTTGGCGGCAATTCTTTAGCCCTGCTTACGGTGGCGGCAACAAGTTCCTTGACCCCCTCGTTACGGGTAGCTACCGTTGGGACCACCGGAACACCTAAAAGTTCTGTCAGCCTGGATTTATTTATCTCAATTTTTTGCGCTTTAGCTTCGTCTACCATATTTAAAGCAACGACTATATTAGCTCCCATCTCCAATAACTGCACCGTTAAATAAAGGTTGCGCTCTAAGTTGGCCGAATCAACCACATTAATAATCACGCTTGGCTGGTCAAAAAGGATAAAATTGCGGGCAATAAGCTCATCCTCGGTATAGCCACCAAGACTATAGGTTCCCGGAAGGTCTACGACTTTTAAAAATTCCCCCTGGTAGGTAAGCTTACCTTCCTTTTTTTCCACCGTTACTCCGGGCCAGTTGCCTACCTGTTGGTGGGAACCGGTAAGGTCATTAAAAATACTTGTTTTGCCAGAATTAGGGTTTCCAGCTAAAGCAATAATCTTTTCACTTTTTGCCTTTGCCGTTGTTTCCGTTGTCTTTGTTCCTGTTTCCATTACTTCCCCTCCTGAAAATAATTGTTTAAAAGTATTGTTAGGCTTGCCTAACTTTAAGGTAAATAATAAATATTTGCCTGAAAAAGCAAATATAAAATTAAGTTAAGGTAAAAATCCTTTTAATTTTCTTTTACCCACTCCACCATAACCTTGTGTGCTGCCCCCCGGCCAATAGCCAAACGACTATTTCCCAAACCGTTTCCTAAAGAAATAATTAAGGGTCCGCAACCGTCATTACGGATAACCTGGACTTCGGTCCCCCGTACAAAGCCAAGCTCGTTTAAGCGGTGGCGCAAGTTTCTTCCACTGGCAATTTCCTTAACCGCGGCCTTTTGGCCGATAGTTAAAAAAGTAAGGGGAAATGCTTGCTCACTCATTACTAAACACCAATCCTTTATTCTTCCAAGCTGACATAAATACTGGCCGCCTCATTTTTCCGCAGGCTTAAGCGGTAGCCCTTAACTTTAATCTCCATAGGGTCACCTAAAGGAGCCATCCCTTCCACCACCACTTCCGCCCCTGAAACCACCCCCATATCCAGGAGGCGCCGCCGCACACCTTCTGTATTAGTAATACGCACTACTTTACCTTTAGCGCCTGGTGGCAGCTCACTCAAGGCCCGGGTATTAACCGCTTCCATTTTCAATCCCTCCCTTAGGTCGGATAGTGTTAGGTATGCCTAACTATTTTAAAAAAACTAACAGAGAATTACTCTCATCTTTATGCTAGAATTTTATATCTTTTAAAAACCAATGTCAAGGGAAAAATAAAAATTTTTTTGGCAAAAAAATTTTAGCTTTTATCCGTTATTTTACGGACATTTTTTATATACCAGTCTTTGTGGAGAAGACAGTGATAAGTAGCCAGGGCGGCAAAACTAAGACCGCTTATTACGTGAATATTTTTTAACAACCAGCGGAAAGCGATTCTTTTGGGAAAGAAAGAGGATAGTAATAAACCGCTCATCCCGGCTGTCGTCAGCAAGCTAATTAAAGCGGTATCAATTTTAAAAGATTTACCCGTTTTTTTCTTGTTTTCCCGTTGGTAAACAACATGGTCATTGTTTTTTTTAGTTATGCTGCCGTTATTTTTTTCAGGCTCACCATTTTCCATAATTGAATTACCCCCTTCCATTTAGTTGACACCCTAGTCTCTGGTTTAGTAGAAGTCTTTATTACGAAAGAGACACTAAAAAAATTGGTTTTTAAAAATAAATTTTTAAGTCTGTCTCTAGCGGCCTTAGCAGGAATAGTTTTTCCAACCTGTGAATGTGGAATAATACCCATAGTAAAAAGATTAATTAAAAAGGGCGTGCCCTTAAATTTGGCCGTAACTTATATGTTGGCCGCACCCTTAATTAATCCTGTGGTTATATTTTCCACCTTCCTTGCTTTTCAAAATACCCTTGAGGTTGTTTTTGAACGAAGCATCCTTGGCTTTATTATTGCCGTTCTTACAGGTTACTTGGTTAGTTTTTTAAGGACAGAAGGTATTTTAAAGAGCAACCCCTTCTTTTCTGACCTTGACCAGTTAAAAGCTTTACCTTATTCTGTCCCTTTAACTTTAAAACTTAAAGATACCTTAGTCCATGCGGCTACTGATTTTTTTGACTTAGGCAAGTATCTTATTATTGGTTCCCTGGTAGCTGCCGTAAGTCAAACTTTCCTTTCCCGGCAGATGCTTCTAACTATTGGAGATAATCTGGCCCCTTCTATTTTAGTTATGATGGTCTTAGCTGTAATTTTATCCCTTTGTTCAGAGGTGGATGCCTTTATTGCTAGTACCTTTATCCATTTTCCCCTGGCCTCAAAGCTGGCCTTTTTAGTGTTGGGTCCTATGCTTGACCTTAAACTTCTTTTACTATTTTTAGGAATATTTAAGAAACGTTTCATATTCTTTTTGGTTGCCTGGATTTGTGGTTTGGTTTTTCTTCTAACTTTAATTTTGGGTAAACTTATAGGGTAAAAACTATGGGAAAAATAAAAAAAAGTAAAAAAATAAACTGGCAAAATTTTATCCGGCAAATAATAATGATCCTCTGGGGCATATTTTTCTTTTGGCTTTATCTTTCAGGTAATTTAAGCTTATTTATATCCGAAATCTGCGTCTGAAAAATTTACGCAGATTTTTTGCTAAATTCATCTATATATCTCATAAATTTCATGAGGAATCTGTGAATCTACATTCAAATTCTACCATTTTCTTCACCGCCTTTTAAGGAAACTTTTATTTTTATTTTTTCTCCGTTAAAAACGGCAAAACTCTTAAACTATCCCTGTCTGCCGACAGGCAGGCACAGATAGTCTGTTTTAAAAGATCTCCTTTATCCACAGGTCTTGTTCTTTAACAGCTTTTTACTGAAATACTTCTTTGTAAGGATACCCTTCCAGAAGTTTTAATATAGTCTGCCTTGCAGTCCTTATAATCTTACCCGCCACAAACACATATTTTAATCTGAATGTCAGTATCCACTGCCTATAGACAGGCTGGAAGCCTGTCCTACCAGCCTGTAATATAAGACTTTTTCTCACTCACAAAATGCCATCAGAATGTTGTAACAGTTATTCCCCTTGTGACCAGAGGATTGTATCCTTTAACGGACAGGCTGGAAGCCTGTCCTACCCTGAT
>JJNX02000081.1 GCA_000681355.2 Peptococcaceae bacterium SCADC1_2_3 | reverse complement strand
TGGGTTTTAATTCAAGGTGGTTTGTTTAAATTTAATGCTTTTTATCATTTTAGGTTAGTTTTTCCATAAGTATATTTAGAGGGAAGCTATTTGATAAAAGTTTTTACACAAGGATATTGACACTACCAACCAAAGTACAGATAAGTTGGAATTGGGAAACGGCAACAGGAAATGTATCTACCTCTACTTCTATTACCTTGACGAGGAATTCGGGTTCATGCACGTGAGGCTGCAGACCTGGTTTCCTTTTGAGATTCAAGTTTATATAAACGGTCGTGAGTACCTGGCAAGAAAACTGGATCGTGAGGGAATAGAGTATACTCGTTACGACAACAGTTTTATTGATCTTGCCGACTTGGAAAAAGCGCAGGAATTGGCCGACCAGATTGAATCCAGAAAATTTAGCAGGACGTTTGACAACTTTGCCGAAAGGAGCAATCCCATACTAAAGCGCATTGACTCAAAATCTTTTCGTCCGGTTACTACTGGTGTCTTGACCAATGCGAGTACGCCACCGATGTTATGTTCAACCGAACTTCAACCTTAGCCCCCCTTGTTCTGACCAAAACCCAGTAGGGACGCGGCTTCCATCAAATTATGTAGTGTAGACTTTTATAGCATAAGTACATTTACAATGCCGGTAAATACTTGACATATAGAGGCTTATCCCTTATGATAGTTAGTATAGACTATTAGGAGGGATTGCCCTTGTTTATCAAGATTACGCCCCGTACCAAGGGAGGCAAAACTTACTACTATGCCGAACTGGTTGAGGCCTACCGCCAGGAAGGCAAGAACAAACACCGGCGCATTCTGTATCTTGGTAGTGTAGACGAAGTTATCGCCGCCAGACTCAAGATCGCTTTCTCCAAGGATTTCGACTCCTTCACCAACATCGAAAAGGTAGTCCTTGGGAGTGCAGTCTGCTACGGTGACTTCTATCTAATCAACAACATTTTCGAACAGGTGGCGATGTTTGAAACGTTTCAGAGAGGTTTTACTCCAGTCGATAAACATACCACGGTGGAAACAGCCCTAAACTGCATCAAGGCCATGATCTTCCAGCGCATCATCCAGCCGGGGAGCAAGCTCGCCCTTACGGAATGGATGGATGATACACCAATCAGATACTTTTTTGATCATGGTCAGCAGCATCCTGACCTTGAGACTATCTACCGTTCCCTGGAAGTGCTCTGCGCAAACTTCTCTTTGGTTGAACAATCCCTGTGCCACTGGGCCGAGCATTGCTTTGAGCAGAACATGCAAGAACTCTACTACGATATCACCAGCAGCTACTTCGAGGGGCGCCGGTGCATCATTGCCGAATATGGCTACTCCAGAGACCACCGCAGGGACCGGGAACAGATCGTCATCGGCCTCGTTACCACACTGGATGGCTTTCCCATCAAGTGCGATATCCATCCCGGCAGCACTGCCGATAAGACCACCGTCACCGGAGTGGTCGAGGACCTGCTCAAGCGCTACCCGATCAAGGAGTTCGTCTTCGTTGGCGACCGGGGCATGCTCACCGGTCGCAACCTTGAAGCAATCCGGAAGCTGAAGCAGCGATACGTCATGGCTCTGCCCCGCGCCTGGAGCAAGAAGCTGCTGAAAAATGACCCGATTGATGAAAATCAGATGCAAGAGATTGCCGACCATCTGTATGCGAAGTTCTTGCCGGAAGTAGAGGGAGAGCGCTACCTGCTCTGCCTGAACACCGAGAAGAGAACCGATGACACCAAGTACCGCAACCACTGTCTGAAATCGATCGAAGAGCAGCTTACCAAGCTAAGCGCCGGCCTTGGCACAACCAACTCCCATGTCGCCACCCGTGATGAGGCCATGAAGAGGGTCGGGGTGATCCTGAAATCAAACAGGTCTGGCAAGTACTTTGGTGTCAAGACCAGGGACAGTGCAAGCAACCCCCTGGGATTTGAACTGGAGTTCAGCATCAAGATCAAGGCAGTGAACTCTGACCGGCGCCTGGACGGCACCTTTGTCATCCAAACCAACCAGCTCACTTACGATGGCGCCAAGCTGGTCAATATATACAAGAATCTGAACCGGGTCGAGACCGCCTTTTGGATTATCAAGAACGACTTGGATATCCGCCCCATGTATCACTGGAAAGATGTACGGGTCAAGGGACATGTCTACCTATGCGTGCTGGCCTACTTCGTCATCTCGGTCATTGAATACCTTTCCAAAAAGAAAGGGATGAGGTTGTCAGCTAGAAAGATATTGCGCTTCCTTGGTGAACTCAAACTGATTCAAATTGAACTACCGGGTGGAGAGCGGCGCTTTTCCCTAACTGCTCTCGGTAAAGATCATCAACGCATCTTGAATATGCTCGGTATTAAAAAGGTCGCGCTGCCCCGCGTAGTCTAGAACTTTTTCAAGGAATCCTACAACGGGGCGATTATTTGGCTGTTAGGGTTGAACTTCGGGTTCAAGAGCCGTGAAGATTTGAGATCAAAATCTACCCAGATTTGGTTGAACATGCAACGCTTTGCTTCAATTGTGAAGACGTTATGACCTTTTTGGGTCGCAAGTTGCAGGGCAACTTCCAGGGAGAAATCGTCTCTCGAATAGAAAACGCCGTCCACAAGGAGTAAGGATAAAACACCGAATGAAGAAAAACAGCATCAAAATGTACGACAAATATAGTGTTTTAAGGATCGAAACTACCATTAACGACCCCCATGAGTTTAAAATCTACCGGAAGGTTAACCGCAAAAATGAGCCGGTCATGGCCTGGGTTCCCATGGGGAAAAGTGTTGCTAACATCTACCGTTATGCACAAGTTTCAAAAGCGTCCAACGTCCGCTACCTTGACGCTTGAGTCTTCGGTTGAAGATACCAGCGAAGTGGTGACCGAGTTGGAGGCGATTTGTAACCACGTTGACAAGGGAAGTGTCCGGCATACCGGCTTTAACCCTGTTTTAAGAAGAAAGTTGCAAAATCTTTCTTGCAGTGCTCAACGGTGGCAATAATATTAATGGTTTCACCAACAAAGACATCCGTAACGCTCTGTATTACCCTGCAGCAGATGGTGTCGAAGACCACAAGTTGAGTAATAGAACTACCAGGCTTCTGGCTAAACTCAGAGCACACCGGTTGATTGCTAAAATCCCGCATTCCTTTCGTTATAAACTAACAAAAAAAGGGGTGCGATTAATGTCCGCTGCCCTGAAGATCAAAAAGAAGGATTTTATTGACATTTTGCTGGTTGCTTAACTTTCAAAAGAACACCACTTTTTTAGATTGCCTGCTCACGGTGGTAACTGTATTTCAAAGCTTTTGCATTTTTATACTCGTTTTTAGAGTGCCAAAAAAAGTTTGGTTTTTTTGTAAGCTTTTACAGAGTAATAATATAAATTGGTATTACTTCACTAGAAAAAATTGGTTGTAACAGGTTATAACCGCGGTTGTAAGGATAATTTTTTATTCCTGAAAAAAAAATAATATATTATCACTTATCACTATAGTGATAATTTTTATCATCGCTTAGATTTTGGCAGCTTGTGTCCTGGCTACAAATGTTGGTGATAATTCCCCACTAATCTCTTGTTTAATTTTTTTTCAGGAATAAAAAATTAAGCTAATATCACGATCAGTCTTTTAGGACATTTTTAAACGATTTACTAAAATATGCTAACCTTCTTAAATTCCTAAACGCCTGATAAAAAAAGAAAACCTCAAGTAAATGATTGAAACAGTAAAAGTTTGCCTTAAAAATATTAGCGAAAAAGAAGGAAAATAAGGGTAAATGAAGAATAAATAACATGGCAAGGAAAAAAATTATTGTTTGCTAGAAATAATTGGTCAGCGTCAAAGCTATACATTTGTAACTGATGGTCCGATATTTAAAAAGCAGCTTAAAGCTATTCAGGGCAAAAAGGGAAGAAAGATAGCATTTAGTTTCTGGAAATCTTTGCCGGGATGGAGGTAGAGGATTATGAATTACCAAGGTGAGCTTGAGAAATTTAGGATGAAGATAGGCTATGAATCCCTTTTAGTTAGAAAGGATATTGTTACCGATGAAAAGGTAAGGGAAAAATGTAAAGTTGATACATCAAATTACGGCAAAAATTATGCTTGTCCTCCTTTTTCCCCTGTTATTACTCAATTCAAGAAAAGGAACATATTTATATACCTTCTGTATATCCAAGGGAAAGAAATAGAGAAATGGGACTTGCTCGCTAAGTTAATCTTTGATTATGGCAAAAAGCTAGAGAAGGAATTGGCTGGTATTTGCTTGATAGCCGGGCCTTGCAAGTTATGTAAATCATGTAAAGCTGAAACAGCCGAGACCTGCCCTTTTCCCCAAGAAAGGCGCTATTCATTTACAGGGGTAGGATTAGATACAGAGAAATTAAACAAGATTTTAAGGCGAAAAATAATCTGGGACAATAGATATATAAGCGCGGTGGGGGGATGCCTGACGGATAAAGAGGGAGTAGATTCAGACAAATTATTTTCCATTTTGCAGGGAGAAAGGGGGTGAGTTAAGTAGGAAATGATAAAAACTAAAGTTTATCATATTTCCTTCCACGCGGCCCATAATTTATCCTGCCTTTTTTTCTGGGGATGTAACTTTTCCTGTAAAGGATGCTTAAGAAGAGCAGAGCCTTTAGATTGCCACTTTCCAGGGACAAAAAATCCTAAGCCTTTTTCTCCTACCTTTCTTACTTTAGATGAAATAACCAGTGCTTTAAAAAAGGCAAAACCAAAGATCATAGTTTTTGAAGGATGGGAGCCAACGTTTGATCAAAATCTTTCTGAAATCACTAAAAGACTCCACCATGAACTTGGAACTTGGAATTATTTGCTTACAAACGGTTATTTTCTCCCCGAACTTGAAGGAATGGACGAAGTTAAGGTAAGTATAAAAGCTATATCTTCAGAAATACATCGAGAATATACTGGGAAATCAAATAAAAGGGTTTTGGAGAATTTTCAAAAACTTTATCAAAGTAAAATTAAGCTAAGTGCTGAAACTGTTTTTATCCCCGGCTTTATGGACAAAGAGGAGGTTGGTAAAATAGCGAAATTTATCGCCTCCTTTGATAAAGAGATCCCCCTTCGCATAGATGCTTATTGGCCAATCGTCTCTAAAAGATGGAGAGCACCAACTACCAAGGAGATGAAGGAAGCAGTCGAGGAAGCAAAAGGCTATCTTGTAAATGTTTCCTTTTTAAATGGAAGTGAAGAAGTTCAAGGAGAAGTAATAAGGCTAATTTAGTCTCATTATAATAGAAGATGTATAACACTTCGGATTAGTTGCGCAGTTGCCCGGAAAAAAGCCTTCATCACAAACAAAAAAATGGTTATCCAGTTAGCTTAGGAAGCGAATCATATAACCATCTCAATTAAAGTAGAAACAGGGCAAGAGGTAGAATCAGTAACACCAAGGTTAAAACTGAGAAGAAAAAGTTTAACCTACATAGGGTTAATAATTGTTAAAATAATTAGTAGAAAAGTAAATAAAGATAAATGATGGCACTACTTCATATAAAAAACAGATAAGGCGTTTAGCAGAAAGAAGGTAGGGAAGTTTGAAAAGGCAAATTAACATTACTGCAGGTTTGGTAAGGGCAGTGGCAGAACTTAACTTTACTAAGATCGCCGATGCCATCTGGCAAGCCTTACCCCTAAGTAGCAAGGTTAATGTTTGGGGGGAGGAAATATACTTTACTATCCCAGTGAAGGTAGAACTAGAAGATGGGCAAGAGGTGGTGAGTCGTGGCGATTTGGGCTACTGGCCTTTAGGAAGTGCATTTTGTATCTTTTTTGGTCCAACTCCTGTGAGTAAAGAAAACGAGATTCGGGCAGCAAGTGCGGTAAACATCTTCGGCAAGCTCATTGATGACCCCGAAGTATTCAAAAAAGTTAAAGAAGGAGAAAGAATTGTGATAGAAAGAATTTAAAAGGAGAGTAATTATACCAAAGGTACTTATAATTTATGATTCAAGGACAGGAAACACCGAAGAGATGGCAAAGGCAATTGCCAGCGGTGTCAAGGAAGCAAAGGCAGAGGTAAAAAAGGTTTCAGATGTCAGCTTAAAGGATTTAGAACAGGCAGATGCTATAGTGCTGGGCTCTCCGACTCATTTTGGAACAATGTCGGAGGAAATGAAGAAGTTGATAAACAACTCTGTAAAGATAAGAGGCAAATTAGAGAACAAGATGGGGGCTGCCTTCACCTCGTCTGGTGCTATTTCAGGAGGAAACGAAACAACCTTAATCTCCTTGCTTCAAGCAATGTTAATTCACGGCATGATAGTTGTTGGAGATCCTATAAAAGTAGGTGGGCATTATGGCGTTGTGGCAATAGGAAAGCCTGATAAGGAAGTGCTTGAGGCGTGTAAGGCCTTAGGCGGCAGGGTGGGTGAATTGGCAGTCAAGATTGCCGCTAGGTAAGAATTCCAAGGTTGAATACACTTCTTGCCTTACTATTCAAAGAAAAACTGCAACTTCTTTAGCGTGGCTTGACTAAAACACAATATGGAATTACCACCTGGCAGGAAATAAAGAGTAATGAAACAGGAGTATGTCTTATGGTAATAACTAAAAGAATCAGTTTCCAGACCCAGGGGCACTGTGATACCATTGATATTACGTCCCAGGTGACAAGAGAAGTAGCAGAATCTCCGGTAAAAGATGGCACAATGACCCTGTTTATCTCTGGTTCTACAGCAGGTATAACTACCATTGAGAATGAGCCAGGCTTGGTGTCCGATTTCAAGCAGATGTGGGATAGAGTTATCCCTGCCGATATTCCCTATCGTCATGACCAGGCATGGAGGGATGGTAATGGTCATTCTCATGTACGTGCCGCAGTTCTGGGAGCTTCGCTAATCATACCCTTCAGTAATAGAAAGCTGACTCTGGGAACCTGGCAGCAGATTGTCTTTGTGGATTTTGATAATCGTCCCCGTTCCCGGCAAATCGTGGTGCAGATTATGGGAGAATAAGAGCCAATGACAGCAGATAGGAACAATATCGGTGCTGTAGTTCACTTGAGATTAACTATTCTTTTTATCATTTACCCCGCCCGGCTACTTACCTTAAATGGTACCAAGAGACCCCGCCCGGTTTTATTTTTGCCGTTAAGGCATCCCGCTTCATTACCCATGTGAAAAGGTTAAAAGAAGTAAGGGAAGCCTGGGTTAAATTTTTATAAAATGCTCTTCATTTAAAGGAAAAATTAGGTCCTGTTTTGTTTCAATTCCCCCCCCGGCTTTCACTTCCGGGAAGAAGAAATTAATCTCCTGAGGGAATTTTTGGCTTATATTAATTTTTTTTCTCCGGCCCCAAATTTACCCTCTGGTGGATTGTCGAGTTTACGCTTTGTTTTTGAATTTCGCCATAAAAGCTGGGACAACCCCCTGGTTTATGAACTTTTAAAAAAATACAATGCGGCCTGGGTTGTTGCCGATTCTTCCCGCTACCCGAAGGTAAAAATCGTAACCGGCAATATTGTTTACGTTCGGATGCATGGGCCAGGGGTTATGTTTGGTTCTAAGTATTCGGGCGAAGAACTGGGAGAACTGGCCCGGGAAATTAAAAGCTGGCAGTCCGCGGGTCTTGATGTTTATGTTTATTTTAACAATGACTTTCAGGGCTACGCCGTTGAAAATGCCCGGGAGTTAATTTCCCTGCTTGAGTAAACCAGATAAGTGAGCAAGGCGGCAATGCTTTTGGCATCACTTATTTCTCCTGAAGCAATAAGGCCTGGGATTTGCGTCAAGGGAACCCGGATAAGCTCTATATTATCTGTATCTTCAGCCATAAGGCGGGAAGGCACAAGGTCGGTGGCTAAAAAACAGTGCAGGAATTCTGTACCGTAGCCAGGAATGGAGTAAAAGCCTCCAAGTTTAATAATTTTTTTAGGAAGGTAGCCAATTTCTTCCTGTAGTTCCCGCCGGACACAGTCAAAAGGTTCTTCTTCCGGTTCCATGCCACCGGCGGGTACCTCAAGAAGAAATTTGCCGATGGCATAGCGGAACTGCCGGACTAAAAGCACATTGTTTTGTTTATCCAGGACCACTACGGCCACGCAGTCAACATGTTCCACCACTTCCCTGGTAGTTTTTTTGCCCCCGGGTTTTTCCACCATATCAACCCGCAAATTTACCCCCCGGCCCTGGTAAACGTACTTACTGGAAAACTCTTTTTCCTTTGCTGACATAATCTCTCCCTTTCCTCAAGGAAAAATGAAGCAATGGATTTTCCCTCTTAAATCTTAATAAATTTATAAGCCGCTTGAAATTTCTCTTGCTTATCTTTAATTTTATATTTTACGTTTATGGTTATATAATAGCAAGCAAAAGACTTTGAAAAAACTTAAGCTAATAAAAAAGGGGACTTTAAAAAAATGCAGGTACATAGGCCGACTTACGAGGAAGCAATTTCTTTACTTAAAGAATTTAACGAAAACGAAAGCCTTTTAAGACATGCTTATTCCGTTGAGGCAGTAATGCGCTATGTGGCTCGCAAAACAGGGGAAAACGAGGAAAAATGGGGCATTATTGGGTTAGTTCATGACCTGGATTATGAACTTTTTCCAGAAGAACACTGCAAAAAAACAAAAGAAATCCTGGAGGAGCATGGTTGGCCGCCGGAATATATCCGGGCTGTTGTTTCTAACGGTTGAGGGATGTATAGCGAAGAAGAGCCGCAGGAGTACATGGAAAAGGTGCTTTATGCGATGGATGAATTAACCGGGCTAGTATAACGTTTCGAGCTTTTTGCGATGTTCGGGAAGCTAGACCGCACAAGCGTTAAAAGGAACACAAAAAAAGATTTTACCCCATAATAAAAGGAAAAATAAGGTTTTGTGGGGTAGAAATCATGGATTACTAAAGGCA
>JJNX02000080.1 GCA_000681355.2 Peptococcaceae bacterium SCADC1_2_3 | reverse complement strand
GGCTGGAAGAGTACTGGCCATTATGATCGGCAAGCTCTTTAAAACCTTCATTTTTAAGGGTGGGATTTCCACCTTTGTCATGGAACTACCCCCTTACCGCTTACCAACCTTAAAAAGTGTACTTATTCATATGGGACAGCGGGGAAGTTCTTTTATTCGCAAGGCCGGGACAATAATCTTAGGGGTGGTGGTTTTGGTCTGGCTATTATCTAACTTACCGCTAGGAGTTGAATACGCCAGCCAGGAAAGTGTCATTGGAAAAATCGGTAGTGTTCTGGCCCCGCTTTTAGCCCCGGCTGGTTTTGGGAATTGGGAAGCGGCGGCTGCCTTGATTTTTGGCATTCTAGCCAAAGAGGTAGTGGTGGGCACCTTAGGGGTGCTTTACGGGATGGACGAAGCCGGCTTAAGCCAGGCCATTGCTCAGCACTGGACCCCTCTTTCGGCCTACGCTTTTATGGTGATGACCCTTATTTATGTTCCCTGTATGGCCGTCATTGGAGCTATCCGGCAGGAGACTAATTCCTGGGGCTGGACTGTCTTTGCTATTGCTTACAGTCTGGTTTTAGGCTGGGTGATGGCGGTGCTAGTCTTTCAGGGAGGCCGGCTTTTAGGTCTTGGTTAACCTTGGACCCTTGAGCATCATGCTTAAATTGAATTAATGATTGGAACAAAAGATTTTCATGAGGGGAGGTGATTTATACCCAAGTAATGATAATGATACTTATTTTCAACCATTAGAAAGGAGGGATAACATGGGTTTATTAAAAGATGATTTACTTCATTTGGAAAATGATGTGCGGCATATTCATGATGATGTGGAACATGTGACCAAGGATTTTGAAGGTTTTGATAGTAACCCGCGGGCACAAGACCTGCGGGATCACTTAAAAGACCTGGATAATCATCTTCATGACGTAATGAGTCATGTTGGGCATATCCGGATGGAAACAGAATAACAATTAACTAATTTCTCCTCCCCCTTCATTACCTTAAGAAAGGGCGGACATTTGGGCATTGCCCTTTTGTTTAATAAAACAGGGCAATAGGCTGTCCGCCCCAATTTTTTTAAACTTTCAGGAGGTGCTAAATTTATGAGAAAAGCTTTTACCAGAATAGCGCAATGCTTTTTAATCATTATGTTTACTTTCCTTATTGCGGCCATACCAGTTTATGGGAGAGAGCCTATTTCAAAAGGAATACTGGTGGTAGCCCACGGGGTAAATGATCCAAATTGGACCAATCCGGTATGGGAAGTGGTTTACGAATTGAAAAATAACTTTCCTTGTCCGGTAGCCCTTGGGTTTTTGGAATTTGTTGAGCCGGGTATTCCGGACGGCGTGGAAGAACTCAACCAAGCCGGGGTCAATAAGATTATTGCCGTACCCTTGTTTATCTCCAGTTACTCTAACCATATCGAGGAGATCAGATACGTCCTGGGTTTAAGGGAGGACTTGCCGGGCGGAGGGCACGAAGGACACGGTGCAGGACACGAAGAGGATCTGGAAAGGGCCAGACCGCAGGGGGAAGTGGTTTTAACGCCGGCAATTGATGACCACCCCTTGATGGCTGAAGTGCTTGCCGAACAGATTGGGCTTTTGGTTAAAGACCCCGCAAATGAAATAGGGATACTGGCTGCACACGGCAGCGACACCGAGGAGGGGCAGAAGGGGTGGGTTGACAACCTGAAATCCCTTGGTGGTCAAATCCAGGAACGTTTAGAAAATAAAGGGATAAGGCTGAAAGATATAAAGCATGGATTCGTCTTTGAAGGTCTTACCCCTTCTGTGCGGGAGGCCGTTTACGAAGCCGTCTATACCGATGGGGCCACCGCCCTGGTTGTTCCGGTGATGATCAGCGAGGGTTACTTTACCGGGCACAAGATTCCCGGAATTCTCAAGGAATTTCCGAAAGATACGTACCGGTATCCGGAAAATGGCCAGCGGGCGCTCATCACCTTTAAAAAATCTTACGCCAGCCGACTTGTGGAGTGGCGTGCAGCCGGTAAACTATGGCCGCAGCTGGAGGTGGCAAAGGCTGGGGAGACGCTTGAACTGACGCTGGATAAGTGCCAGGAAATCGCCCAGGCCGCCGGAAAGGGTTACCCTTGCTCTGTGCTGGCCTTCCGTTTGGCCGGCGTGACTTTGCCTATCTTGTGGCCGGACAGCCCGATGGCGGCAGATGACCTGATGGTGGTCAGCCTCCTGCCCCCCGATGCGGGCAGCAAGCCGGTATTCGATTACCTGGCCGGCCCGGCTGACGTCAAGTACCTGGGTAACTGGAAAAAGATCACTCCCGTGAGCCCCACCTTCATCTTTTCTAACAAGGCCACCGGCGAGACGGTCTTTATCCACGTCAAGCCGGACACCTTTGGCGGCGAAGATTTCTTTGCCCTGCGCAATAAGGTGGTGAACGGCCAGGCCTCCGCAAAAGAAAAGGTAGCCTTGAAGGCGCGGCAGGATCTGCTCTTAAAGAACCTTTTAACCAGGCCGGCTGAAACGGTTTTCACCTGGAAAAAGGCGCCTCCCTTAAGTGTTTCCAGCCTGAATGGCGCACTACAGAAGTTTTCCTATGCGGACCTTGCTGTAGAGGAGAAGAAGTTGTGCGTCTGCGGTTCATTCGGCTTTCGGCTCCTGGGCGAAGCTTTTACCCTGCTTTACGGAGAGAAACTGCCCCAGCAGGGCCAGTTTGAGGCGGTGAGCGGCTGGAGCACCCACGGGATTGAGGATGCGCTGAAGCTAGTGGCCGGTGAGGGTAATTACGCTCTTTTTGGGGAAGAGCCATTCAATGCAGACAACTATTACCTCGCGGTGACCGACAAAGCCACCTCCCGGACAGCTTTCTTTAAGGTCAAGCCTTCGCTTTTTCCGGCGGAATTCTTTGCCCTGAGGAATAAGGTAAAGCAGGACACGGCGACGCCTGAGGAAAAGGCGCGCTTCCAAGAGCTCAGGCTGCAAGTGATCTGGCCGCTTTTATTTAAGCCCACCGAAGAAATCTTTAGTGTCTCGTTGTATACGAAAGGCGGTACCGGCGGTGGGGGCAGCGGAGCGCTTCCACCATCTGTGGATAAAGTCGAAAAGCCCGTGCAGGCCAGAGTAACTACCGTGGCCGAAGTGCCCGGCAAGGTAAAGGTTGAGGTGCCGGCCGGGGCCGTGAGCGGCACGAACGCCGCCATCGTTGTGGAAGTGGTGGACGACAAAAAGGCTTCCGGCGCGGGGATAACCTTGCTCGGTAAGGTTGTTGACATCAAGCTAAAGAACGGCGCACTGAGAGGCAGGATTACCATTACCTTTTACTTCGACAAGAACAAGCTGGGCAAGGACCAGGAGCCAACTGTCTTCTGCTACGACGAAAAACAGGGCAAGTGGGTGCGCCTTGAAGGAGCCGTGGATGCCGATAAGGAAATGGTAACGGTTACCGTTGACCACCTTACTTTGTTTGCCGTCTTCGCCGTGGCCAAGAAGGTGCAGCCGCCCCCGCCGCCACCGGTGGTCATCTTCAAGGATATGCAGGGCCACTGGGCGGCTAACGCGGTGGGCAAGCTGGCCGCCATGGGGATCGTTTCCGGTTATTCCGATGGCACGTTTAAGCCTGAAAATGACCTCACCCGGGCAGGGGTCACCGTCATCCTGACGCGCGCCTTAAAGCTCGCGCCCGGGCAAGAGGAAAAGTTGAAGTTCAAGGATGGCGCTGCGATACCGGCGTGGGCGCGGGGAGCTGTGTTGGCGGCGGCAAAAGGCGTAAAAACAATAAAATGCTGGGAAGAATAGGTGGTAAGTTTTATGGATTTGATTTGGGCGGTAGTTGCCGCGGCAACGTTGCAAGAACTGACACGATTTGCTTAAAAACTGGGGCCAGGAATAACGAAGAGGAATAAGCGATGAGCGTATTCATTGCCGGCGGCGACCGGTTGGGACTAAGGTCACAAAAGGAATTTAATGTCAGTCAAAGGCAGCTTGCCAATAGCAAAAAAATATGGTACATTATTGAACAAGTGCCCATAACTAGACCTGGACTTTAAAAAAGGAGAAATTGATGATGTTTTACGTAGATAGTTCAAAATGTAAGGGATGTGGTTTATGTGTGGAAGCATGCCCTCAACAGGCAATTAGTATGAAAGGTGAATTGGCTTTTATCAATCAGGATTTATGCGCCGGTTGTGGAACTTGCCGGGAAATATGTAATAACAACGCAATTTATGAGGTAGAGGTAATTACACCCAGGGTAGTAAGAACCGGTAAGCAGCAAAACAAGCCTTTATTAGTGGAACCTGGACCGGTAATGTTCAAGAACAACACCAAAAAAGCAACGCTGCTTGGTGCTTTGGCTACTCTGGCTCCCACAGTTATTGAAAGGTTGGCTAATTTGACTAAACAGTGGGCTGCCCCGGGAAGAGAGCGGGCTGCCTTGGGAAGAGGACAGGGCAACAAGCGGGGACGGTACAGCCGGGGCCAGGGGCGCCGGTGCAGGCGCAAAGGATGGCGGTAAGGCAGGCAAGCCAGCGAGGAAGTAACGGTAACATTTAGGGTAAATTAACACTCTTATCCGTTTAAATATCTTTGTTGTTCCCGCGCTTCCCCTCCCTGATTTTTCTCTCTGATTTTCTTTGCGTTCTTCTAAAATATTTTTCGGGAGGGTTTTATTATGTTTAAAAAGTTAGGGCTTGCGTTTTGGCTCTTGGCGATAGGCAGGTTGTTGCTTTTACCGGCGGGATGCGGTCAGACGCAAAATCAAAAATTAAACTTATACGTGGCCGCCGGGTTGAAAAAACCAATGGATTATGGTGAAAGAAGACCAGGTCGACGCCGGGATCATTTACCATAGCGTGGCGAAAGGTTACGATCTCAAAGTAGTACAAACGTGGCGGTGAAAAAGGTCTAAAAACAGTGAGCGGTATAAAAAACGGTTATTTGAGAAAGGAGAAAATTGATGGTAAAAATTACCGTCCTCAGTGAAAATACGTCCGGATCCATCGGCTTGATCGGGGAGTGGGGACTGTCCATGGTGGTGGAATGTTCCGGAAAAAAAATCCTTTTTGACACCGGTATGCATGGGCAAATGGTGGCTAATGCCGATTTCCTGGGGATAGATTTGCGCTCGCTTGACGCTCTTGTTTTGAGCCACGGTCATTGTGACCACACTGGCGGGATGCGTGCTTTTTTGGGCCGGCGCGGGCGGCTGCCCGTTTACGCCCACCCGGATTTGTTTGCTCTGCATTACGTTTCCCTGCCCCGTGAGCGATATGCCGGGGTCCCTTTTTGCCAAAAGGAACTGGAAAGCCTGGGAGCAGATTTCCTTTTCGGACGGGAACCCCGGGAAATTGCCTCCGGTCTCTGGGTAAGCGGGGAAGTGCCCCGCGGAACTCCTTTTGAAACGGGGGACAGCCGCCTGATCTGCTTTCGGAACGCCAGCAAAGAGCCCGATCCCCTGGCCGATGACATGAGCCTGTATTGTACTACCGAAGATGGACTGGTAATCATATTGGGCTGTGCTCATGCCGGCCTGGTAAACATTACCAGGCATGCCCGGCAGGTTACCGGGGTGGAGCGGGTCTACGGTATCATCGGCGGCACTCACCTGGGTGCGGTATCGGACGCTCAGCGGGAGGCTACCCTCGATTTCTTAAAGCAGCTCAACCTGCAGTTCCTGGCGGCCAACCACTGCACCGGGCTGCCGGTGATTGCCCGGCTGGCTACACTTTTTGGTTCTAGCTTCCATTTTGCACCGGCCGGGACCTGCTATACTCTTCCTATCGGCGAAGAGTCATAGCGGCGGGTGTGCCGGTTGCCAGAGGAAGAATTACAGCTTAAGCGACGGGTCTACTGCTTCAAATATGTAGGGACGTTAAATTTAACGCCCCTACATATTGCCGGCACTTTCCATGGACTTAGATTAAGTCACCTTCAGTCCTACCTGAAGGAATATGGAATCAAGAACGTTGGGGAGGTGCGATATAATACAGCAATCACAAAAGCCCAGATTATGAAAACCAGCGTTGTCGAATATACCGAAGGCGCTGTTTCTGAGGACATCAAACATGTCTGGAGAAATACAATCTATGCACTTGGCTAAGGATTAAGATATCACTATATAAGAAACAGGAGGGGGCTCTCATTGAAGATATATTTAGACTGTTATCCCTGCTTTCTCAGGCAGGCTTTAGAGGCAAGTAGAATAGCTAATGCTGATGAAAAAACACAGAGAGAAGTCTTGACCTCGGTCATGAAGGTATTGGGAAATGTTTCTCAGGAGGCAACTCCCCCTCAAATTGGCTGGCTGATTCATAAGACTATCAGAGAGGCTACCGGCAACCCCGATCCATATAAAGAAATCAAACAAAGTCACAATGAGCTGGTATTAGAAATTGAGCCTGATCTGTTCAACTTTATTAATAAATCATCTTCACCTGTTATTGATGCACTGAAACTTGCTGGCACCGCAAACCTCATCGACATGGGACCTGAGCGTCAATGGAGCGATGTACGGGATATCTTTGAAGGTTTCATGAATAAAAAATCAGACTTTTTTGATTATCCTGCTTTTGAAAGCTCTCTAAAAAACTCTGGAACCCTATTTTATATAGGTGATAACGCAGGAGAAATTGTACTGGACAAAATATTGATTAAACTGCTGATTCAAAAAACAGATATTGATATTACATATACCGTCAGGGGCAAACCCATCATCAATGATGCAACCATGGAAGATGCCAGATCTGTCGGGATTACGAATATAGTGAAAGTAATAGATACGGGCGCTGATTTTCCTGGCGTTGTTTTGAAATCATGCTCTGAAGAATTTTTACAGTATTATTACGAAGCGGATATGATACTTGCCAAAGGTCAGGGAAATTATGAATCGCTCTCCGAAGAGAAGGAAAACATATTTTTCCTGCTTCAAGCAAAGTGTCCCGTTATCGCTGATAAAATAGGTTGCAAGGTCGGCGATCTTGTTTTAAAAGCCGGGCGCGATCAGCCTTAATTCTTGCTGCGGCAAAGAAACTTTCTGTGACGGATAGAGTCCTGAAAGAAAAACAAAGCGATTGAGGTATTAATAAATGACAAATAAATTTACTTTTGGTCCTGTACCTTCGAGACGTCTGGGAAGATCGCTGGGGGTTGACATTGTTCCATTTAAAACGTGCACATATGATTGTATTTACTGCCAGTTAGGAAGAACAACAAATAAGACCACAAATCTGAAAGAGTACTTTCCCGTCAGGGAAGTTTTGCAGGAGGTAAGACAGAGGTTACAAGAGTTCCCGCGCCCGGATTACATTACACTTTCCGGCTCCGGGGAACCTACACTTTACAGCCGCATTGATGAGATTATCAATGGAATTAAAGAAATCACCGATATTCCGGTAGCCGTGCTGACAAACGGCTCACTGTTCTGGATAGATAAAGTCCGTGAATCTGTCCTTGAGGCAGATCTTATTATTCCTTCACTCGACGCAGGAGATAAAAAAATCTTCCAGTACGTGAACCGTCCACATAAAGACATTTCTTTCAAAAAGATGGTCGATGGGCTCTGTTCACTCCGCAGCAGGTATTCCGGCCGGATATGGCTGGAAGTATTTCTTATCGATGGAGTTACTGCAATTAAGAGCGAGGTTTTAAAAATCAAAGCCTGTATAGATCGTGTCGCACCAGAGAGGGTTCAACTCAACACCTCCGTCAGGATACCGGCAGAGTCTTTTGTTGACATGGTACCTAAAGAAAAAATGGAAGAGATTGCAGGTTTGTTTAATTCTAATTGCGAGGTTATTGCGGACTATTCAGGAACTCACAATCTTCGTGAATTTACTTCAACCAGAGAGGATGTTCTTGAACTTTTGAAACGTCGGCCTTGCTCAATTGAGGATATATCTGACGGTCTGAACATTCACCGTAATGAAACAGTAAAATATGTACAGGAGTTATTAGATCGAAACTTTATCAGGATGGAAAGACGAAATAAAAGGGTACTCTATAGTTCTAAGTTATAGATTTTATTTCTCGAATTATTTCTGGTGGTGCTTCTTATTTAATTATAAAATAACGTAATTTAAAAATTCCGCGGGAAATCATAAAGGCAAGCCCGCTCAAAAGAATGGTTGTGGCACCTGAGGCCAAATCCAGAATATAAGAAAATAATAGGCCACCAAAAGAAAATATTACGCCCAAAAAAATAGCAATAAACATCATCTTTTTAAGATTATAAGTAAACTGTCTGGCTATTGAGGCTGGAATGGTAAGCAATGCGATGACCAAAATAATCCCTACAATTTTTATTAAAATGACCACAGTTAAAGCAATTAAACATAACATAATTAAATATAAGTAAGTAGTGGGAAGCCCTCTTACCTTGGCAAACTCCTCATCAAAAGAAATAGCTAAAAATTCTTTGAAGAGGAGCAGTATAGTACTCACAATAATTAAATTCAGGGCCAGCATTATAATTAAATCAAAAAAAGATACCAATAAAATATTGCCAAAAAGATAACTAAAGAGATCGGGTGTATAGCCTGGGGTTAAGTCAATAAAAATAATCCCCAGGGCCATTCCCATTGCCCAAAGGATGCCAATAACAGTATCTTCAGGCAGGCGGGTTTTTTTTGTTAGTAGACCCATACCTATTGATGAGATAACGGTAAAGATTAATGCCCCTAAAACAGGGTTTATACCTAAAAAATATCCTAGCCCAATACCTCCGAAAGAAGCATGAGAAATACCACCGCTAATAAAAACCATCCTTTTAAGTACTACGTAGCTTCCTATTATGCCGCAGGCGACTGCAGCAAGAAGTCCAGCAATAGTTGCGTTTCTCATAAAATCATACTGAAATACTTCAAGCATTTTTAATGTTCCTTTAATATTCGATGAGGAATCCCGTGAGCAATCATCTCTACGGGACAATGGTAAGTTGCCTCTAGTTCTTCAGCAGGCAATTCTTTTGAATTGTGATAGTATAACTTCCGGTTAAGGCAGGCAATTTTTTCTACCGAGAATCTGCGTGAGCCTTTAGAAAACAGACTTAACCCATTGATATATAAGGAACACGAGGAATTCAACTTTTCACCCAAAAGGTGAAGCAAATATATACAAAAAGTGCCCTTAAAGTGGTATAATTAGTGGTGTTGAGCCTAAAGACAGGCTAGAAGCCTGCCCTACAACCCAAAGAAAAGGAGCACTTAATGGCATGATTAATAAAATTGAATTTACAGCAAAAAACCTTACATCAAATGCGGGAGTTTTGCTACTCCTTAATTATACAGAGGAACAAA
>JJNX02000079.1 GCA_000681355.2 Peptococcaceae bacterium SCADC1_2_3 | reverse complement strand
GGGTAAGGGGGCTGGGGTCAATAAAGGTAAATATTCGGTGAAACTTATTTAAATTTAATATAAGAGGAAAATTTACTTGGGTATTATTGGGCAAGGGATAATTGAAGCGTTAAGGTTAATTTTTACTTTTGATCCTGAAGTTTTGAATATTACTCTGCGTACCTTACAAGTATCCGGTACCGCCACTTTAATTAGTGTTTTCATTGGGGTTCCGGTAGGAACATTACTGGCTTTAAAAACATTTATCGGGCGGCAGGCAGTAGTGAGCTTAGTAAACTTTGGCATGGGGCTACCTCCCGTGGTAGTTGGCCTTTTAACCTGGCTTTTGCTTACCCGCTACGGTCCTTTAGGTTTTTTAGGGCTTCTTTACAACCCGCCAGCTCTGGTTATTGCTCAAGCCATTATTGCTTCACCGATTGTAATGGGCTTTACCATTGCGGCTATCCAGTCCTTAAACCCTAAAATTCGCCTGCAAATTATGGCTCTAGGCGCCTCGCGCCTTCAGTTTTTATTTTTAATTTTAAAAGAGGCCCGACTGGGTCTGTTGGCTGCGGTAATTGCCGGTTTTGGCGGGGTAATTTCTGAGGTGGGGGCTTCCATGATGGTAGGAGGAAATGTAAAAGGAGAAACCCGGGTTCTTACCACGGCTACTGTTTTGGAAGTCTCAAAAGGGAATTTTGAAATTGCTACCGCTCTAAGCATTATTTTACTGCTTATTTCTTTTATTATTGTGGCCGTTCTCACTAACATGCAGCAGAGAGGCAAGCTGCCGGCGTGAAGGGTAGAATATATGGACAATAACAAGGTTAAGGTTATAGAAGCTAAAGATTTACGGCTGGTTAAAAACAAACAGGAAATTTTTCAAGTAGAAAGTTTTAGTTTAGAAAAAGGCGAAGTATTAAGTTTAATTGGGCCGAACGGCACCGGGAAAACCAGTCTTTTGCTTACTTTAGCTTTGCTGCAAAGTCCTTCGCAGGGTGTTTTATATTTTAAGGGCCATAAAATAACCAAAGATAAAATAATTTCTTTACGACGCCAAATGGCGGTGGCCTTTCAAGAACCACTTTTGTTTGACACTACGGTAGAGCAAAATATTCTGGCGGGACTTAAAATTAGAGGTATAGCCAAAAAAGAAGCTAAGAAGCGGGCTGATTGGTGGATGAGCCGTCTAGCCATTAAACAATTAGCTGCCCGGTCGGCCCGCCACCTTTCCGGCGGCGAGGCCCAAAGGGTTAACCTGGCCCGGGCCCTGGTCTTAGAACCCGGCGTATTATTTTTGGACGAACCATTTGCGGCCCTTGATTACCCGACAAAAAACGCTTTATTAAATGACCTGGGTTTACTTTTAAAAGAAACCGGGCAAACCACCCTTTTTGTTACGCATGATTATACCGAGATTCCTTTTTTAACCGAAAAAGTAGCCGTAATGTATCAGGGAAAAATAATTAAAAACGGCTCTATAAAGGAAATTTTTGGGCCAGAAATTTTGTCCCGGAGTAAAAGTTTAAATATTCCGTGGCCTTAAATAAGTCAACCATAATAAAATTGAAATGGTGATAAAGGTGCAAGATAATTTTCAACGGGAAATAAATTATTTACGTATTTCTGTAACTGACCGGTGCAATTTGCGTTGTGTTTACTGTATGCCTCCTGAAGGAGTAAAAAACATTCCGCACCAGGAAATTTTACGTTTTGAGGAAATTATCCGTTTAATTCAGGCCGCCGTATTGGCAGGGATAAGAAAGGTGCGTTTAACCGGCGGTGAGCCCCTGGTGCGCCGGAATTTACCTGACTTAATCCGGGCCATTAATTCCATCCCCGAGGTAGATGATTTGGCCCTGACTACAAATGGCACTCTTTTAGCCGCCCAGGCAGAGGAATTAAAAAAGGCCGGTTTAAAACGGTTGAATATTAGTTTTGATAGTCTGCAACCTGAACGCTACCGGTACATTACCCGGGGAGGAAAAATAGACGATGTTTTAAAGGGAATTAAAACGGCCCTTGCTTTAGATTTAAAACCGGTTAAAATAAATACCGTAATTATGAAAGGTTTTAACGATGACGAGATTTGTGATTTGGCCCAAGTTACGCTTAAGTATCCTTTGCATATTCGCTTTATTGAATTAATGCCCGTGGCCTCAATTGACTGGATCCAGGAAAATTATTTTTCAACTGAAAAAGTAAAAATGGTAATAAAAAATCAACTTGGCTCTCTGCAAAAGGTGGATAAATTGGCCGGCAACGGACCGGCAAAGTATTACCGTCTGGCCGGGGCAAAAGGTACGATTGGCTTTATTACGGCCCAAAGCAACCATTTTTGTGCGTCCTGTAACCGGCTGCGTTTATCATCCACCGGAACCTTAAGGCCGTGTTTATACGACCAAAAAGAAGTAGACTTAAAAGGGCCCTTAAGAAAAGGAGCCACCATAGAAGAATTAGCTGAATTATTTGCTTATACCATTTTGCACAAACCAAAGGGTCATTCTTTAACTAAAGGGTGGCCGGATAAAAAAAGGGTGATGTCCCAAATTGGGGGGTAAGGTTATTTTAACTCATTTTGATCATCAGGGTGCGGCCCAAATGGTAGACGTCAGCGCGAAAAAAGAAACCTTAAGGGAAGCGGTGGCCCGCGGGACAGTGAAAATGCTGCCTGAAACCTTTAATCTTATTACCCGAGGTGAAATTACCAAAGGGGATGTTTTAGGGATAGCCCGGTTAGCCGGGATTATGGCCGCCAAAGAAACCGGCCGGCTAATTCCCCTGGCTCATCCTATTGCTTTAACGGCCGTGAACATCTATTTTTACCCGCGTTCCCCTGACGCCATAGAAATAGAGGCTTGCGTCCGGACTACGGCTAAAACAGGGGTGGAAATGGAGGCTCTAACGGCGGTTAGTGTGGCGGCTTTAACAATTTATGATATGTGTAAAGCCGTGGACCGGGCTATGGTCATAAATAACGTTTGCCTGTTAAGTAAAAAAGGAGGACGGAGCGGGGAATTTAAACGGGTGAAAGAAGAGCAATAATGTAAATATTTGAGGTTTAAAGGAGTGAAAAATATATGGGTGTAATTAAGGCTGTTTGTACCAGTACAACTAAAGGAACGCCTAAAAAAAACGTAGGGGATGGTTTTCTGGTATCCGGGCATGGTCTGGCCGGTGATGCCCACACTGGCTCCTGGCACCGTCAGGTAAGCTTACTGGCCTGGGAAAGCATTGAAAAAATGCTGGCCCTTGGTTTGGAAGTAGGGCCGGGTGATTTTGCCGAAAATATTACCACCGAGGGGTTAAGCCTGGTGACTTTACCGTTGGGAACCCGCTTAAAAATTGGCTCTCAGGCTATAGGGGAAGTAACCCAAATTGGCAAGGAGTGCCACGCGCCATGTGCCATTGGTCGTCAGGCGGGTAGTTGTATTATGCCTACCGAAGGAATATTTATCCGTATTCTTAAATCAGGACCGGTAAAGGTCGGGGAACTTATCGAGGTTATTTAAAAAAGGAGGACTTTCATGAATAAAACCCAAAAGCCGGTAATTTGTGTGGTAGGAAAGTCTAAGGTAGGAAAGACTTCCTTTTTAGAAAAATTAATTTTAGAATTAAAGCAGCGTCACTACCGGGTAGGAACAATAAAACATTATCACGGCGAATTTGAAATTGACCGGCCAGGAAAAGATACCTGGCGCCACGCTTATGCCGGGGCTGACGCAGTGGTTATTTCAACCCCCAAAAAAGCCGCGTTAATAAAAAAACTTGATCAAGAATTACCTGTTGACCAGATTATTCCCTTGTTAGGAGAGGTAGACCTTGTTTTAGCTGAAGGGTATAAAAAAGAGGATTACGCACAAATTGAAGTTTGTCACCCGGATATAACTAAACTACCCTCATCTAACAAGTTGCTGGTGCGCGTATATTGTATTCCCCAAAATGGCAGCAAACCTGCTTTTAGGACTGAGGATATTCAAAAAATAGCTAATCTTATTGAGGAAAAGTTTTTATTAAGCTAAAAGGTAAGGGCGTTAAATTTAACGCCCTTACCTTTTGTTAATTTTGACCGCATTCGCCGGTTTGTCCGTTAAGGATTTCCAATCCGTGAGTCAAGGCAGGCAGAATAACTTCCAGGCATTCCCGCACTGCTTTGGGGCTGCCGGGAAGGTTAATAATCAGGGTTTGGTTCCGGATACCGGCCACTGCCCGGCTAAGCATAGCCCGCGGAGTTTTTTTCATGCTTTCCCAGCGCATTATTTCCGGAATGCCGGGCACTTCCCGTTCAATTACAGCTTTGGTAGCTTCGGGCGTGTTGTCGCGGGGTCCAAAACCTGTCCCGCCGGAAGTCAAGACTAGGTTTAACCTTTGAGTATCGCACATAGAGAACAAGGCGTTTTTTATTTGATCGGTATCGTCAGCTACCACCAGGTAAGTTACCACCTTCCAGCCCAGGCTGTTTATTATTTCGATGATAACCATCCCGCTTTGATCTTGGCGTTTTCCACCAGAGGCCTTGTCGCTGGCGGTAAGGATGCCTACAGTAAACATTTAACTGCTCCTTTAATTTTAAAGAAATATATTGCTTTGCCGTTTAATAATGTATTAAATTAAAGTTTAGCACATTTATATTAATTTTTCGAGCTAAATAAAAACAAAGCAAAAAGCTTGTACCAATGTATGGCTTGCAAACATCAGGTATCCTTGTCTGCGTGCTACGCCCAGACAGGCGTTACTGCCGGTAATGTCATGCACAAAACAAGGACGCCGCATACGGCTTGGTTTTGGGCGATTTACTTGATTGCCCGCGATAAACGGGGAAGTTCCGCTCTTTACCTAAAAGATTGCACTGGTAATCATTAGTAATGACCGGGAACAAGGGCTGAAAACCTTTAAGTCCTCTAATGACCACGGTTTCCCCTTTGGCAATAACGGGAGATAATCTCTTAACTCTCCCATTACTTATACCAGCCTCAAAATTCTTTGTGTGATACCCCAATATGTTTCAGTATTTTAGCCAGTTTTTGTGGTCTGACTCGCTTGCCCGGATGATGATGTACTGTAAAAGACATGCCCTTTCGATTTCTACCTACAATGACCGGTGAGCCTTCTCCACGCAGAATAAGACCAAAAGACTTCAGCAGGGCAATAAGCTCCTTGTAGGTTATTTCTGGTAGAGATGCTATCATTAACTCACCTCCACCAGAACCCTTTTCTTGTTTGATCCAATAATTTCTTCTTTACAACACTTCATCAGTTCGTTTATAGCAAGCTTTAAGTTCTCCAAAGCTTCTTGTTCCGTATCACCACTTGCAGTAGCTCTTAATTCATCGCAATAGGCGAGATACTCATTGTCAGTTTTCTCAATTACACAAAAAACTTGCATAAAAAGCACCTCCATTCCTTAAATTTACTATCTATAGACTATTTTAACCCACTTTCTTGTTCCTTACAAGAACGCTCAAAAAAGAAGGATGGAAGAATGTTACTGTTAATTCACAGAGAGTTCAAAAATATTCTTATACCCCGGAACATTTGAGTTAATTTCTTGTTTTTGTCTGTTTTTATCCCGCTTAATGCCAAAAGAGTATTCCTTTAATTTCCAGTCCGCCTCAAACATCACCTGGCCAAAAGAGGTGTTTTCAATGGGACCGTAATAAACAGGCTTAAGATCAGGCCCTCGTGGATTTTGAGGATCAGCAGGGTCAAGGGAAAACAGGGGATCCTGCCCGGAGTCAAACACACATTTTAAGGCTACTGCCAGATCAGCAGCATTAAGAGAAGGCAGGGCTGTATTTTCTTCACCCAATAAGACCAGGCATTGTTTATCCTCGTCCCAGACAACCCCCTTGATATTTCCCAGGTTGAAATCTCCGGTTAACCTTGCCGGGGCTTCCAGGCTGATTCCGCCAAGCACCTTCTCTGCTGAACTTATGGGTTCACGAGGAAGCAACCCCGTGCCGACCGCCCCACCACCGCCTCCTCCGTCATGATCATCAGGAGGGAAAGGAGGGAATTTTTCGCTCAATATCCACGAACTCGTCCTGGTTCCTCCCTCGAGGAAGAGTAATACTAGGCCATTCTTCAGATGAAGCTGATTGTTCCTCTTGAGGTAATAATTGTGGATAGTTACGTTCTATATCATGATAACCTAAGCCTATTATTTCACCTGGTCGAAATGGTTCAGTGCCCCATACCCAAAGAGCACCTCCCTTAATGAAAAGTCCTTTTAAAAGACCAGGTATGGGTAATGGATAACCCACTTCTTTTGCCAATTCCCTTTGTGGGGTAGTCAAAATCCGACCAACAATAGTAATAGCCCCATTACTGTGCGCTCTTATTGATAGTTCATCTCCAGGATACGCTTTTTGATATTCAAGCAATTGGTTAAGGGCTTGCCCTTTCCCACCTGGTAATCCAAGGTAATTAAGGGGAGCTCTCAGAAGTGTGTCCCAGAGATGTTCAAGAAAAAGTGGTAGTACAGTTCGCTCACACGAAGAGGTGCTTATTATTTCTATCCCCCTTTTACTTCCAAGTCTTTTCAATTCAGATAACGGTACATTTATTCCACCAACAAAGATAACTTTTTGTCTCGTCTGATTACACCTTGGCGCCATATAAATCCCCGGATTGCGGCAACCGTGGGCATACCTGTTAAAAGTGTCAAACTGGCTTAGCTCCGGCGGAACGGGATCGGGGGTCAGATAACGCCCGCTTTGCGGGTCATAGGGCCGGCTGCCAATAAGATAAAGGCCGGCTTCAGATAAGTACCTTTCCCCGGCAGTTCTAAACTCCGGTATCTCCCCTTCTTTGGAAATTACTTCTCCAAAGGGTAAATAGTCAGCCTCTCCTGTAACCTCTCCCCGTTGATTAACTACCTGGCGGATGGAATTAAACCCATCCTCAAGAAAATATTTGTTTTCTCCTTTATCCCGGCAGGCAAGCAAGGTTTCGCCGTAAGTGTAGAAAACGTTCTTCCGGTCATTGTATTCCGCCAGAATACGCCCTGGAGGAGCAGAAAGATCAGGCAGATAATGGCTTGTTTCGCCTTTCTTCTTGCTTGAGATCAGGTTTCCCAAGCCGTCATATTTATACTGGATCTTTTGCCTGGCTGATTGCACGTTAATAAGCTGGCCAACCCCATCATACTTCAGGCGCAAACTTTCTCCTGGCGCCTTATAACCGTTTAAATTCCCGTTTCTGTCATAATCATAAACAGCATCTCCTGCTTTGCTTAACCGTCCAAAGCCGTCATATTGATAGTCAGTTAAAGTAGCCTTTTGGCCAACTGTACTTTTTTTTGTACCAAAGTAATTGCAAATATCATCACTTGTAAGATAATATTTATTGGCCTTATCAAAAAGAAAATTAACCCGGGCAATACACCAAACAACCGCAGATGCCCATATTTCTACTTTTCCAGTTAAAAATGGAACCTGTTTCTTTCTGGAAAGTTTCAAAATTACCTTCTCGCATAAAGATTGATATTCGTCATTTAAAAGATTGATATTCGTCATTTAAATGTTCTTCACAAAACTTACCTGCAAGAGAAGTTATCTCCGATTTCTTTTTAGCAACTAATTCATCCATAACATACCCTCCAGTGAACATTATTGCAGTAACGTTTTCGTAACAAAAAAAGTTTGGCGAAATCTACTGTTTGCCAGCTACAACTCCAATTTGTAAATAATAAGGCCTTTTGCTAAACATATCCAACCAATACGCCCACTGCCCACTTTTTACACTTACCCACTTGTCCATCTCTATTTCATTCTCCCTAGCTGGAGTGATTTGTTATGGCTTCGGTATATCCAAGTCTTTACATATTTTCATCACGAGATACTCGTCAATTTCTCTATGGCGGGGAACAGTACTTGCCTTCTTTCCCTTCCGGTTTACATACACTGTATGGTTAGCACCCTCCCGCAAAAATTCACACCCGTTTGACTCAAGGTATCGGATCAAATTTTTTCGTTTCAAACCGTTATCGCTCCAAATTCTTCCTTTATAACTTCGACATCCCTATGTTCTTCTTCAAATAGTCTTCTGTTGGCATCTAATACAAGATGGACTGCCTCTATTAGATTACTTCTTGCTTCTTCAATTGTTTTTCCTTGAGTATTCGCTCCCGGAAGTTCTTCAATATATCCAATATACCCATATGGTGACTTTTGAAATATTGCTGTCAATTTCTCACGCATCATGTATCACCTGCCTTTTTATTTATATTATGCCATAACATTGTTTATATTGATCCATATAATACTCTAAAATCGCTACGAGTGCCGTATAAGATTCTTTCGGAAAAATATCCTTTTTGCACATAACCCCTGAAATATCGGCTAATGCGTACAGTTGCTTTTTTATCATGGCGTCTTATACGGATCAGTATAAAACACCCTTTCATAACCTTAAAGCATGTCGACGGAGTTGCGAACCCCAGCCGGTCCTCGGTTGAAAACATGCGTGTAAATTATCTTTTAATGCCCCGTAAAGATAAACCTGTCTACCCCCCCAGTGGTAGTCTGATATAATTCTATCACTCTCATAAACTTACTACAATCCTGTTTTATCCGCCGTAAATTTCAACGTTATCTCTTTGGGAGTGGTTTTTTCTCCTGCATACGCCTTTTTATTATTATTTTACTCAAGTATGAGATTGAGATTCCTTCCCTTTCTTGGAAACCCGGCAAATTTTTTGCCAACTTATCTTCTAATCTACGGGGTTTCGGACTGCCTCTTTTACTGCCAGAGCCTTATTTTCAATTTCTGACGGCAGTGAGGATTGCCCGGAAGCAAGGGGTGGATGATAATCCTTGGGCAACAGGTAAACCCTAACCTTAGTAGCGTACTGATCAAGACCACCGGTGGTAATATCACAGATAAAACTGCCATCTTTATTGATTGAGGTTAAAGGATTATCCCAATACGGCTTGGTCCACCAGCCATTATCAACATAGATGTAAACAGCAATTTTATAATCAGCAGGATTTACACCTTTTATCAGCCCCTTAAGATTTTCA
The DNA here is from genome assembly GCA_000681355.2 of Peptococcaceae bacterium SCADC1_2_3. GTDB lineage: Bacteria > Bacillota > Desulfotomaculia > Desulfotomaculales > Nap2-2B > SCADC1-2-3. The sequence goes on along the minus strand of JJNX02000079.1, from coordinate 614 downwards.
AAGTTTCCATATAAAGGTATGGAAGTAAATTCTATAGATGGTTTTTGAGAGAAAGGCACGGGCTGGATTTTTTCTACTACCCGAAATCTGCGTCTGAAAAATTTACGCAGATTTTTTGCTAAATTCATCTATATTTCTCATAAATTTCATGAGGAATCTGTGAATCTACATTCAAATTCTACCATTTTCTTCACCGCCTTTTAAGGAAACTTTTATTTTTATTTTTTCTCCGTTAAAAACAGCAAAACTCTTAAACTATCCCTGTCTGCCGACAGGCAGGCACAGATAGTCTGTTTTAAAAGCTCTTCTTTATCCACAGGTCTTGTTCTTTAACAGCTTTTTACTGAAATACTTCTTTGTAAGGATACCCTTCCAGAAGTTTTAATATAGTCTGCCTTGCAGTCCTTATAATCTTACCCGCCACAAACACATATTTTAATCTGAATGTCAGTATCCACTGCCTATAGGCAGGCTGGAAGCCTGCCCTACCAGCCTGTAATATAAGACTTTTTCTCACTCACAAAATGCCATCAGAATGTTGTAACAGTTATTCCCCTTGTGACCAGAGGATTGTATCCTTTAACGGACAGGCTGGAAGCCTGTCCTACCCTGAT
>JJNX02000078.1 GCA_000681355.2 Peptococcaceae bacterium SCADC1_2_3 | reverse complement strand
GTGGGGGGATGGTTAAACAGTTTTTATGCTTACTTTTTAATTTTTTCGACAATATATTAAAAAAACCTGCTAAAAAAGAAGGATATTTGGCTGGCTTGGCAAATAAATCATATTAAGGTATAAATTCAAGGACAAAAAATTTTATGAAAGGTGGTTTAAAATAATGTCTAGACGGTTTTTATCCCTTATGGTGGTGATAGTATGTTTTGTTTTTGTTTTGTCGTTAGGGATAAGTACGGGAGTAAATTTTGGTGAAGCGGCCAAAAAAGGATCTTTAACTAAAATAGAATCCAGTGATAAGAAGGCCGTAATTAAGTGTCCGAAAGGTACTTTTGTAGTTAAAGAAAACCAACTGATTGAAAATGTGGTGCCAACAGTTGCTACGGAAGTTTATTTTAGCCAGACAGTTAATTCTGTAACCTATAAAGCTTACGCAAATCATACTTTTGCTTCTGATATTTTTAAAATCAGCGTTTTGGATAAGGTTTACCGGCTCTCAGAGCAAGGAGAACTTACCCTTACTTACAGTAAAAGTATCAGCAAGGTGGTAGCGGACAGGTTAAGCGTATGGTATAGCGAAGAAAAAGTCTTTGATGGTTGTAAACCAAAAGAAAATTGTCTGGGCGGGTATGTGAACGCAGGCAAAAACACTGTTACCGTTCCTTTTCAGATTAAAGGTAAAGATATTTATTACGCCGTTTTTTTAGACCAGAGGGAACCTGGGTTTAGGGATGACTGGTCATATTCTTGCGTAATGCCATTATGGAGCAAGGAGATAATGGATACAGTTAATCAAGGTATATATGAAGAAATTGAAAGACGTGAATTTGCTTTTATGATGGTAAGAGGATTGGGTTTGCCTATTGTTGAAGTAAATATTGAAAATACCTTTTTTGACATAAAAAGTGACGATATATATTTTAAATTTATTGAAACCGCTGCCCGGTACGGAATTATTAATGGGTTTCCTCCTAAACAAGGTGAGACAAAACCTGGGTTTGAACATGATAAAGAAGGAAATGAGGTTAAAAATTTAACCCGTGAACAAGCTGCGGCAATCATTGCCCGGGTGGCTAATTTAAAAATCCAAACCGATGTGGACAAAGTGCAGAAAGACTTAGAGAAGATATTTCCGGTTGATGGTGAAAATATTTCACCATGGGCAGCTCCGGCAGTGCTGGCCGTTTATAAAGCAAAATTCATGGGAGGGGATAAAAATGACCAGGGTGAAGTTTTCAGACCAGGCGACCCTTTAAAAAGATCCGAGGCAGCTAAGATTACTTATCTGCTCTTAAAAAAACTGAAGAAAATCTAAGTAAATAATTGCTTAAATAATAAAAAATAATTGACGGATAATATTGAAAAATGTAAGATATGGTTAAAAGTTTAGTAAATATTTCTTAAAAATTTTAAGCAGGTGATATCTTGGCTTTATTTAACAGCGAAAGCTTTGGGCTTTTAAAAAATTATCTTGACGTTGCTTCTTTACACCAAAAGGTGGTGGCTCATAATATAGCCAACCTAAATACCCCCGGCTATAAACGTTTAAGTGTAAGTTTTGAAGATGAACTAAAGGAAGCTTTAAATTCTGAAAAGCTTCCTTTAGCCACTCCTTTAAAACAACATCTGAATAACCGGCCGGATTGGCAACAGGTTTCTCCTTCCCTGGAAAGAAATTATACCACCACCATGCGGGCAGACGCTAACAATGTGGACCTGGAGCAGGAAATGACCTTACTGACCGCAAACACTATTTGTTATAATCTTGCGGTCCAAAGATTAAGCGGTAAATTTGAACAGCTTAGCTATGTTATTACTTCCCGGGGTCGATAATTTAAGGAGTTACCCCCTCACCCTTACCCTCTCCCCATGTGGGAGAGGGTAAGGGTGAGGGGGTAAGGGGGGGGGCTTTTTTAGCTTTATGAACTTATTTGGAAGTTTTGCCATCAGTGCATCCGGTTTAACGGCTGAACGAATGTGGCTGGATACAATTGCCAATAATTTGGCCAACCTTAACACCACCAGAACTACCAGGGGTGGACCTTACAAAAGGCAAGTACCGGTATTTTTAGAAAGGTTACAGGCAGAAAAAGATGCTGGTTCAAGCCGTTTCAACTTACAAAAAGCAGGGGTGGAGGTAAATTTTATTTGGGAAGACCAACAGTCTCCCCGCTTGGTTTATGACCCCACTCATCCTGACGCTAATGCTCAGGGTTATGTGGCTTACCCAAACATTAATGTAGTTAACGAAATGGTTGATTTAATTACTGCTTCCCGGGCTTATGAGGCAAATTTAACTACCTTGGAGGCAGCAAAAAATATGGCGCAAAAAGCGCTGGAAATTGGTCGTTAGGGGGTTTAAATAATGCCAATTTATCCTATAGTTCCTTTACTTCCTTCGACTGTTTTGCCTGGGGTGAAACAACAAGAAGTGCAATCTGGAGACCCTTCGTTTATTCAGGTTTTGGCGCAGCAGTTAGATAAAATTAATGCGGCGCAGGTAAAAGCAGATGAAACGACCAAACAATTTTTAGCCGGCAACATCCAGGATATTCACCAGGTAATGATTGCGGCTCAAGAAGCAAAAATCACCCTGCAACTGGCGGTAGAAATACAAAATAAGATAATTGAAGCTTACCGTGAAATTTCCAGGATGCCTATTTAGCCAAGGAAATGATGATAAATGGATTGGCGTAATTTACCGGTGGAAATAACCAAACGCTGGCAGGCCATAAAACCTGGTCAAAGAATACTTACTATAGTTATTGGTCTTGGGGTATTGTTTACGATAATATTTTTGGTTGCTTTAGTTAGCCGCCCTACTTATGCGCCATTATTTACCGGACTTGACCCTGCTGAAGCAGGGGCCATGGTCGAAAAGTTAAAGGAGATGAATATACCTTATCGTTTAACTGAGCAGGGAAAGACCATTGAGGTACCTGAAAAGCAAGTTTACGAAACTAGAATTCAATTAGCCAGCAGCGGGGCTTTGGGAGAAGGTAAAGGTTTTGAGCTGTTTGACCAGACTAAACTGGGAATTACTGATTTTGAACAACAGGTCCAATATCAACGGGCTTTGCAGGAAGAATTAAGGAGAACAATTGTGCAGCTAGAAGAAGTAGAACAGGCAAGAGTTCACCTGGTGCTGCCGCAAAAATCCGTTTTTATTGAAGAAGAAAGTCCCTCCTCTGCTTCTATAGTTTTAAAGCTTAAACCCTTGGTTCAGTTAAAGCCTGATCAAATAAAAGGAATTGTTAACCTTACGGCCGGAAGCGTAGAGGGTTTAAAACCTGAAAATATTCACCTTATTGATACAAAGGGAGATGTTTTAAACGCTGATTTAGCTTTGGATGAACAGGCTAAACTGGCTCAAGGAACGTTAAAACAGTATCAGGTAAAGAGAACTTACGAAAAAGAACTGGAAAAACGTATCTGTCAAATGTTGGGGCGTATCTTTGGCCCCGGTAAAGCTATAGCTATGGTAACCGCAGATTTGGATTTTGATCGTCAGGAAATACAGGCGCTCACTTACCAACAGGGACCGGTAGTAAGTGAGCAAACAATTAAAGAGAAAGGGGCAGTTCCCCAAGTTGGCGGTCTTCCAGGTACTACCGGTAATTTACCAGGTTATCCGGCTCAAGTAACGCAAACAGGACAGCAGTATTCCCGGGATGAAGCGATCCATAATTATCAGCCAACAAGCCGGCAAGAAAAGATATTTCCTGCCGGAGGAAGGGTGCGTCAACTTTCTGTGGCTATAGCGGTAGATGCCCCGGTTTCTCTAGCGATAGAGCAACAGGTTTCTGATGTGGTTAAAGCCGCCACAGGATTAAATCAGGCCCGGGGCGATCAGTTGACCGTAAGCACCTTAGCTTTTGATAAAACTTATCAGCAGGAAATAGAAAAAGAGATGGCCCAGCAGGAAGCCGAAAAAAGAAAAGAACAGCAGCAAAAACTTTTATATGCTGGTATAGCCGCAGGTATAATAATTTTATTTATTATTACTGCCTTAGTAATAGTGGCTTTACGACGTCGAGCGGCAAAAGAAATGGAACTAGAAGTGGAAGAATTAAAGCCCATTAGAGAAATAGAAAGAGCGGCAAAAGAAAAGGAGAGAGAAATCTCTACTCCAGAGCCTTTGGAAGAAAAAATCAGGGACCTGGCCCGGCAAAAACCAGCCGAGGTAGCCGAAATAATCAAAGTATGGCTGGCAGAAAGTTAGGGGAGGTCACGGAGACGCAAAGACCCAAAAGGAAAAAAGGTACAGAGAAGCAAGAATTACAGAAGGGTGAAAGTGTGAGGTGATGGCAAGATGGAGAAGGTTTTGGGTGATATCGATTCTAGCTTAACAACCCGGGTAACTTCAAAAAGAATAGAGACTTTAGAACAAGAAAAAAGCTCCAAACCAATTGTAAAGCTAACGGGCTTACAAAAAGCAGCTATTTTGCTAATCACTATGGGCTCTGATTTATCTAGTCAGGTTCTCCAAAATGATTTTTTTCAAGAAGATATTGAGCATATTACGGCAGCCATTACCCAAATGGAAAAAGTGCCCAAAGTAGTGCGGGAAAATGTGTTGGAGGAATTTGGGGATTTAAGGCAGGCTAAAGAATATATTCTCCAGGGAGGAATTAAATACGCTCAGGAATTACTGCAAAAAACAGTAGGTCCCCAAAGAGCCCAGGAAATTATTAAAAAATTAACTCGTGAGGCCAAGGCAATTCCTTTTTCCAGTTTACGGAAAACAGATCCCCGTTATCTTTTTAATTTTATTCGGGAAGAACATCCGCAAACCATAGCTTTGATTTTGTCGTATTTTGAACCAGAACAAGCCGCCCAAATTTTATCTTTACTGCCTAAAGAAATGCAAAGCGATATTGCTCGCCGCATTGCCACCATGGACAGGTCCAATCCTGAAGTAGTAGAAGAAATAGAAAAAGTCCTGGAAAGCCGTTTGGCTTCCGTAATTAAGCAGGGTCAAACTACAATTGGGGGTATTTCTTCTTTAGTAGAAATATTGAATATGAGCGACCGTAATACCGAAAAAACTATTTTAGAAGAATTGGAAGCTAACGCGCCAGATTTGGCCGACGAGATACGTAAGAAATTATTTGTCTTTGAAGACATTGTTAAACTAGATGATTTTTCCATTCAACGGGTATTACGGGAAGTTGATGGTAAAGACTTGGCTTTGGCCATGCGTGGTGCAAGCGAGGAAGTCCGTAACTGTATTTATCACAATCAATCTAAGCGGGCCGGTGAGATGCTTAAAGAAGAGATTGAATTTATGGGACCGGTGCGCTTACGGCAAGTTGAAGAAGCTCAGGCTAAAATTGTAAAAGTTATTCGTACTTTAGAAGAAAGTGGCGAAATTGTTATTTCTAGAGGTGGCGAAGATGCCCTTGTTATCTAACCAAATAATAAAAAAACCACATGTATCCCAGGTTCATTATAAGATAACGTTAATTAATCAGGATAGAATAACGGATAATGAATTTTTGGCTTCAAAAGAAATTGAACGAAATATTTTTAAGAAAGAGGAAAGCAATGTTTTAGACCAGGCAAAAAATGAGGCTGAAAAACTCCTTGCCGAAGCCCGCATTAAAGCCCAAGAAATATTTATTCAGGCAAAAAAAGAGGGTTACCAGGCGGGTTACCAGGAGGGCCTGGGAAAGGTTGCTCGTGAGGCAACTGAAATTAGGCAAAGTGCCTTTGATTTACTTGACCAGGCTCAAAAAATAAAGCAGGTAACCATAAAAAGTTTAGAGAAAGAAATTGTCAATCTTTCTTGTGAAATTGCCGAAAAAATAATCTGTTCCCAGTTGACCTTGGCTCCTGAGGTTGTTCTGCAAATAGCTAAAGAAGCAATTAACTTGCTTTTAGATAAAGAACAGGTGAGTTTACTGGTGAATCCAGAGGAAAAGGAAGTCTTTCTGACCCACCGGGAAGAAGTATTAAAAAATCTTCCGGCGGGAACAAAGCTAAACATTTTAACTGAAACAAATATAAAACCAGGGGGGTTAAAAATTAGAACAAGCCAGGAAGAACTAGATGCTACCTTGGATGGATGTTGGGAAGTTTTAAAAAAAATTTTAGTCAAAGAATAAATAAAGATATAAAATATGTCTGAAGATACATCGATTGGAAAAATGATAGACTTGGCTTTCTACCAGGACCGAATTAAAAAAGCACAATTAATAAAAATAGCCGGTTTAGTTAAAAGAGTAATTGGTCTGCTTATTGAAGTTACCGGATTACCTGCTTTTGTTGGTGAGGTATGCCAAATTTTAGTACCACAAGAGCATCAACCTGTGCTGGCAGAAGTAGTGGGTTTTCGGGAAGGAAGTTCCCTGCTCATGCCTTTAGGCGAACTAAGGGGGATTCATCCAGGTTGCGTAGTGATTCCAACAGGTAAACCATTTCTTATAAAGGTGGGTAACAACATTCGGGGACGAATACTGGATGGGTTAGGACAGCCCCTTGACGGAGAGCCATTAGATGAAAATTTGATCTCTTGGCCCGTAGACAATCGTCCGCCAAACCCTCTTTCCCGTCTTCAGATAAGCGAAATTCTGGCCACCGGCGTTAAAGTTATAGATGCCTTACTTACTTGTGGTAAAGGGCAACGAGTAGGAATATTTTCCGGTAGTGGAGTTGGTAAAAGCACTTTGTTAGGGATGATCGCCCGCTATGCTTCGGCTGAAGTAAATGTAATAGCTTTAGTGGGGGAAAGAGGGCGGGAGGTAAATGATTTCATTCGTCATGATTTAGGAGAAGAAGGCTTGGCGCGTTCTATAGTAGTAGTAGCCACTTCAGATCAACCAGCCTTGGTTCGTTTAAAAGCTGCTTTTGTAGCTAGCGCTATTGCCGAATATTTCCGTGAACAAGGGCAGGATGTTTTATTGCTGATGGACTCAATCACGCGTTTTGCTACGGCTCAAAGAGAAGTTGGCTTGACGGTAGGCGAACCTCCGGCTACAAAAGGCTATCCTCCTTCTGTCTTTGCTCTCTTACCCAGGTTACTAGAACGCACCGGCATGGGAGAAAGAGGTTCCATTACGGCTTTTTATACTGTCTTGGTAGAAGGGGATGATTTTAATGAGCCCATTTCCGACACTGTACGGAGCATTTTAGACGGACATATAGTTTTAACCCGGGATTTAGCTATACGTAACCACTATCCGGCCATAGATGTATTACAAAGCATAAGCCGATTAATGCCTGAAGTGACTAGTCCAAGGCAGCAGAAATTAGCAGGTCAGTTAAGGAATTTATTGGCTGCATATAAGCAGGCGGAAGATTTAATTAATATTGGGGCTTACGTCAGCGGCTCAAACAAGAAAATTGATGCTTCTATCCATCATTATGAACAAATGATAAATTTTCTTTGCCAGGATGCCCAAAAATTCAGTTCTTTTGAAGAAACCATGACCGGTTTAGAAAGTTTAGGCCTAGAAGAAACGTAAAGGTGGTAAGTATTTATTTTCATAGGAAGTCTTTCCACTGGCGTTGATAACAGGAGCTTCTGTAGATATGTCCTGCACATTCATAGCCTTGTTTTTCTTCCCTCCCCCTTGAGGGGGGAGGGTAAGGGTGTTTGTTTTTCTTCTGGTACCCGGGTTAAAGGAGTAATATTACTTACCATATTTTAATACCTCCTTGCTTGCTTTTTCCTGTCTTATCTTTTCATTTCTCTTTTCCCTTTTGGTTTTTTACTTTACTTCCATCACCTCACTTAAAGAATAAACCTTTCCGGCTACTACCACACCAATCTGATTATTTTGAAAGACCACTTTTTCTACAACTCCTTCCACCTCCTCTTGTTCCGGGGGCATAATTTTTACCTGCCGGCCCACTAAAGTAACGGCTTGGGTATATGATTGTGTTCTTAGTAGATTATCTAGCCCCGCATTTAAATTGATCATTTGTTCTAGTTGAGTTAACTGGGCCAACTGATTAAGAAATGTGCTGCTGTCTTGAGGGTTTAAAGGGTCCTGATGGGTAAGCTGAGCCAGCATAAGCTTTAAGAAAGTATCTTTAGTTAATAAATTATCATTTGCCTTTGGTTGCTTATTTTCCTGAACGTAATTAGCTCCAGAAATAATGGGTGCAACTAACATTTTACCCCTCCTTTTTCAAATCCAATAATTGATTGTGGTGACGTTAGGGATATAGTCTACTTCGCCAGTTAATGAATTTAAATCCACCTCCTTTGTTTTAATGTTTTGTGAGGTGTAAGGTTGCTCTGAATACCACCTTCCTTGGGTATAATTGTTATTCTGTCCTCTTCCCTGCTCTTGATTTGTTATTAAAACCATCGCTTCGTCTAAAAGAAGATTTTGTGGAGAAAAGATTTCTTTTAACTGAGGAAATTTTAAAAGATTGCTTTCTAGCCCCGACTGAATACCGGGCAGGTTTTTAGGAGTATCTTTTAATTTTAAAGGGTTACTTTCAAGCGCTAGCTCAATTTTTACTGGGCCTTTAGGAGTTTCCATATCACTTAACGTATTTAACCCTTTCTTTTCCGGCTTATCCAAAAGGGCCATTGCCTTAGCCACGTAATTTTGGGTTTCTTTGGGCAACATATTCTTTACAGCTTCCCAAGATTCTTCACCGGTTGTTTGAACGGCTTTTTGCACCCGGTTAATCCCAGCGTTATAGCCAGCCAAAACCAGCTCTAACTTGCCATGGAATTTTTGCCATGCTTGAGCCAGGTATTTTGCTCCCCCTAAAATATTTTCCGCCTGCTCGTAAACATTTACCCCTAATTCCTTAGCGGTAGCCGGCATAAGCTGCATTATACCCAAGGCTCCAGCCGGGCTTTTAATAACCTGGCTCGTTCGCGGGTTAATATGCCTTAAACCGGATTCCACTTGTCCCACGGCAATAATAAGGGTTTCCGGAAGACCCGTGGCCTTAGCCGCCCAGGCAAAATGGCCGTTGGCCGTTGGCCGTTGGCCGTTGGATAAATTTTCTTTAGGGTTAGGAGCCTCTATCAATTTTAAAAGATTGCTTTCTAATCCTGACTGAATATCGGGCAGACCTTCGGGAGTTTCCATATTATTTAACTTTAACGCAGCGATATTCCTGGCATTAACCAGCTGATGAGAGTGAGTTTCCATATCACTTAACGTATTTAACCCTTTCTTTTCCGGCTTATCCAAAAGGGCCATTGCCTTAGCCACGTAATTTTGGGTTTCTTTGGGCAACATATTCTTTGCAGCTTCCCAGGATTCTTCACCGGTTGTTTGAACGGCTTTTTGCTTTGAACATGTCAACAGGCTCGCGTTAAGTATCTGATAAAACGTACCCATTTGGGCATTTTTAATATATACGTCATTGCCCCATAACTCTTTATTTTCTGTTTCCTTTAAAACTAACGGGGTTAAATTTTCTACCTTCATAATATTAAGACCCTCTTTTACGATAAACAAAAATATTCCGGCCCACCTCATCAATTTGGAACTGTTCTTTTTTATCTTCTTCCAACTGGTATCTTTGCCAAGATTTATCTTTTAATTTTTCTAAAATTAACCTTTCCTGATGGGCCTGAATTATCTTTGCCCGGCAATCCTCAGTTTTTTGTTGCAGTTCTTTCACTAATTCCTGTTGTTTGTTTAGACAATCAGTTAAATATTCACGGTAAAGATTTTCATGTTTCAACCAGGCTACATCTAAGGCAAAAGAATGGTGATTTAGGGTTGCCTTAAGATTGGTATTTATTACTTCCAAAATCTTACTTTGCTCCCTATATTCTATCAAGGTTTTAGCCAGGGCTTGTTTAACGTTATCTTCTATGCTAAGCCGGTAGTCTAAGACACTTTCTAAGGGAAAGATAAAACGGGCCATTAAATTACACCCCCACCCTTACCCTCCCCCCTCAAGGGGGAGGGAAGAAAAACAAACACCCTTACCC
>JJNX02000077.1 GCA_000681355.2 Peptococcaceae bacterium SCADC1_2_3 | reverse complement strand
TTGTATCGTATAGCGTGTCTATTTCTTTTAAGGCTTCGGGGAAGTAATCAAAAAGCTCAACAGTAAAAGATTGTTTTTCCTTTTCAGATATTTTTGGCTGCCGATGGTAAAGTTTGTTATAAAAAAACCCAAGGGTCTTGCCTAGGGCTGGGTTTCCTAATTTTTTTGTAATAACAGCAGATGGGTTATTAACTCTTAGAAGGTATTCAACTTGTAAAACTTTTTGCCAACCCTTTTTTAAAAACCCCGGCAAAGACATCGAATTCGGAAATCCATAGAACAAATTACATCCTTGTTCTATGAAGTATTCACAAGCGAAATCAATTATCTGAATAAAAAGGCCTTTACGTCTGTAGCCAGGATCTACCATAGTATCACATGATTGAGCGATAAGCATGTTCTTTTCTTTGAATCTTAATTCTTCGAGTATAAAAAGGTTAGCGCCCACAATCCTCTCTTGATCTACCGCTACAATAACTTTAGTCTCAGGAGGGTTTAACGGGTTCTCCAGATGCCTCCACTTCCAAAAATCCAAAGATATTTTCTGTTGATTGTGCCGTAAAACAATATTAAACAAATCAACCAGCTCTTCTATTATTTCTTTGTGATTGACAAGCTTAATCTCAATCATAGTAACTCCCTCCACGTATCATATAATTAGTTCTTAAATGTTTCAATCTTTTTTATTCCGTAAAGAACAAAGATCAGGGTAAAAACCGGAAAGCATTACCTTAAATTTATTAAAATCTTCACCTGCACAAATACGCGGTAATTCAAAACATTTGTTCTGCGCCCAACCAGCCTTCCTTGGACAACAACGACACAATTAAATCCACTTTTCCTTAAAATATCACCTAATTGACTATTAAAGTTGCCGTTAGGATAAGAAAAAGCTGAAACAGGCTTTCCCAGTTTTTCTTGAATATCCCTTTTAGAGTAGATAATATCTTTTTTTGCTTGATCAAAAGGTAAATTAGTCAGTATAGAATGCGTTACCCCATGTGCTCCAAAAGCTATCCCGTTACTGGCCATCTCCTTTACCTGAGACCAAGTTAATATCATTTTTTCGCCCAGTACATCCGGAATTTCTACATTGGCCAGATGATTTAAATCATTTATAAAAACCTCTTTTTTGTCTTCAGGACATATTTTTAACTTCTCGCAGATTATACAAGCCGCCTTTTGGCGCTTTGACGGTAAGGATAAATCATAAGTACCAAGATCAGAATATTCTAAAACTTTTAAAGAAGTATGGTTTATAATGTACCTGATTTTGTCCCACCAAAAAAGCTTTTTCGTTCCAATAAGACTAGAGGTTAAGAAAATTGTTGCGGGAACGCCATATTTTTTTAAGATTGGGTAAGCATGTAAATAATTATCTTGATACCCATCATCAAAGGTAATGGCTACGGCTTTTTGAGGAAGGGGTTTGCGCTTCTTAAGTGCATTAGCAATGTATTCTAAAGGCACAACCTCGAAGTTTTTTGTTAAAAAAGCAAGTTGAGCATCGAATGCATGGGGCTCTAACGGTGTTAAAGACCAGTCATCCTCTTTTGGCATAACGCGGTGATACATAAGAATGGCTACATGAGCACCTGTAATTTTCCGGCGAAAAAAACTGTATGTATCTAAAAAACGAGAGTGATTAGCAACACTAGCGGCTGCTGTTTTTACATCTAACATCTTAGACCCCCTTATCCTAACGATAGTTGATTAAATCAACAAGAGCTTATCATTTTACCAATTTTTTATTCTTCGTCGTATTTTTCCACCAATAATAAATCCTCAAAAATCTTTCGGTACCGCTCCACCGCTGCCTCAAAGGCATATTCCCGCTCTACCAGGGTACGGGCGTTGGCGGCAATTTTATTTTCTTGATTGAACACAAACCAGATCCTCATAAATTTTTTCTATCTCGGCCATTTGTTTGTAATAGTCGGATTTTTCTTCAACTATTTCTCGGGATGCAATTCCAAATGTTTTACGTTTTTCTTCGTTTTCTAACAAATAAATGATTTTATTTGCTAAAGCATTATGATCTCTTATTGGCACTAAAAAGCCATTAACTCCTTGTTTAATCCAATCTTGATTTGCCGGAATATCTGTAACAACAGGTACTAATTCACAACCCATAGCTTCCAGGAGACTGACTGAAGTACCATCTGATAACGAGGTGGAAACGTAAATATCTGCAGCGGTTAAGTACTTAGGTAGATCCTCATGTGGTATAAACCCCAAGAATTTAATATTATTTTTAACATTTAGATCCTCAGATAACTTTTCTAGTTTACCCCTCTTTTCTCCATCCCCAATTATGATAAAATATGTTTTAGGTATTTTATCTATGACAATAGGCGCTGATTTTATTAAGGTATCTACATCATATATCTGTCTTAAGTTGCGAGTACTAATAATTACAAAGCAATTATTGTCCAAATTTAGCTTTTCACGTATACCAAAACCCCTTTTTGTTGGATTAAATTTTTCTAGATCAATACTACCGAAACTATCTCTATAAATTCTATCTCGAATAATATCACCGGCTAAAGTTATTGCTGTTTCTGCCATATGGGGGGCTGCAAAAATCAAGGCGTCAGCTTTGCGCAAAGTGAATATTGTTAAAAATCTCCAAATATAATTTTTCTTTGGTGCAATCAATATATCGCTTCCACAAGCTGTAAGAATTAAAGGATGAAAACCAGAGGCAACAGCAAGGTACCCATTAATAGTAATAGAAATAGCACCTAGAATATCTGGTTTAATCTTTTTTAAAAATAAAAATAGAACTTGAAAAGGCCAAATTATACCACTTACAAAACGTGTAATGGGCCATAAGTTTGGAAATATCCTTAGTAAATTATATATCTTTACACTTTTATTATATCCCTCAATAACAGGTTCAAACGTAATTAAATGAACATCATGGCCTCTTTCGGCAAAATAATTGATCCATCTTCTAGTATGAATAGCAGATCCCTGAGCAAAAAAACATATCCTCATTAAGTTCTCTCCTTTAGATTTATTCATGTGAGTTAAAGTTCTCAATAAGGCTTAAAACAATAAAATTCAACATCATCTTCTAATCATCATTATAATTCAACCTTTTTTACTTTTTTAAATTATTATAAATCTCATTGATACATTCCAATAATCCTTGCCCCATATCTAAGTAATAATGGTTCACTAACTTATGGCCAATTTTAGGAACGAAGGAATAAGGTGTGATATTATAATGAGCTTCGTTTTCGTTCCCGCTGAATTGAATTTCTATTTGATTATCTAAAATTTCTCTAATCATGAATAACATATCCTTAAATCGCATGGGATGATGGCCTGTAATGATGATATGTTTGTTGCGATACTCTTCAGCAAGTATACTTACACTCAAGCGAGCAGCATCTTTTACATGAACATATTCCCTTGTTTCATCACCCGTTCCAATACAAATAATTTTTTTATCCTCAATTGCTTGTTTTGTATACCGATAAATGCTGTTTCTCTGGTCCGACCGAGGACCATACAGAGTACCGTAGCGAAGAATGGTATAATCCAGGCTAAACTTCCTCTCATATTCTTCTATGTATAGTTCTGCTGCCTGTTTGCTGCAGCGGTAAAATCCACCTTTTTCGCTATAGACATAAATTGTGCTGGCATAAACAAATCGCTTTGCCGCATTTTTTCGTGACGCTTCAAGAAGAACAACCGTACCTGCGATATTTTGTTGTACCGTATCCATTGGTTTTGTAGTAGCATCATCCAGGTCAGCAATACCAGCAAAGTTATAAACATAATCTTGACCCCTTACGGCCTCAAAAACAGCTTTTTCATCAAGCATATCACCTATAATCATCTTTTGTTCTGGCAAAAGGTAAGGTGAAGGTTTTAAATCAAATATAGTTACTTCAAATCCTTTTTCAGTTAAACAATCAGCTATATGGCTGCCCAAAAAACCTGAACCACCAAAGACTATAGTTTTCATTTTTTCACCATCCTTATTTATCATAGTTTATCAATGTGAGTGCAAGTTATTTGATGGTCGATTATCGTTTATTATTTGGTCAACATTCGTTAAAAAAGCGTTAAGATCCCTTAGGTCATCTATCTTCCATGAACAATTTTGAAGTAATTGATGATTCTCGGAAGTGATGCGGGCAATAAAGCTTACCCCGGCCTTTTTAGCAGCCAGTTGGTCACTTTTAGCATCACCAACAAAAACGACTTCTTTTTTGTTAAATAAATACTTGCCTAAAATTTCATCTATAATTTCCGTTTTCTGTTTTGGGGTACCGTGTACTTCCTGAAAAAATTGCTCTATGTTACGTTGCTTTACGATATTTCTTAACTCTTCTTCGGGAGTACCTGAAGCTATATAGAAAGTATAACGCTCTTTATTTTGACTGAGAAATTCAATAGCTCCAGGTACAAAAGGAGCTTTAAGGATTTCCCCTAAGGCAATTTGAGAAAATCTTTCTCCTAGTGAGATCTCTTCGGAAGGAGAAATTTCCAGCCCTAGTATCATCTTATAGATATATTGGAATTTAATGTATCTTGAGATGCCCATATTCTTCTTATGATAGGCAATAATTTCCTTTACTTTATCCGGATAACCAGCAAAGAGAAGTTCAAAGGCCCTGGTTTTAATTTCTGCCGACTCAATTATAACGCCATCAAAGTCAAAAATAATTGCTTTAATCATTTAAACACTCCAATCACCGTACAGGGTGCGCTATCCAGTTCTTCAATACGCAGAGGTACCACCCATACCCAGAAAAGGTTCGATAAATTACCCGATAGATCCATATCTTCAATGATCAAAATAGGAGAATTGATTCCACGAGGATCAAGGAATGCCCGATGAGCTTCCCTTCCTAGTTCTCTATTTTGGTAAGGAGAAAGAGAAATAAAATCAAACCCTACCGCCCTGACACACGGATATTCCCTGCGTAGCCAAGTACCTGTCTCTGGCTTAAAGCCAGGATTGTAAAGGCTATATTTTTCGGTTCCTCGAAAATGGCTAAAACCACTTTGAATTATAAGTAAATCACTACCTTCGGGTATCAAGCCAATATGTTCTGGACTGATAATCTCATTTTCTTTAAGCTCTAACTGTAAAATAAAAGGTTTTTTAAAAAACCAGGTTTCTGCAGGATAATCTGCTGCTTTAAGGCCTTCTTCAAAAAAATGACCCGGGCAATCTATATGCGTACCCCAGTGGTTTTCCA
Organism: Peptococcaceae bacterium SCADC1_2_3; assembly: GCA_000681355.2. Classification (GTDB taxonomy): domain Bacteria; phylum Bacillota; class Desulfotomaculia; order Desulfotomaculales; family Nap2-2B; genus SCADC1-2-3. The sequence goes on along the minus strand of JJNX02000077.1, from coordinate 4,939 downwards.
TGGTAAATCTAAATACATTGCTAGAGTCGCCAGCATCGATAGATTTTACCGAAATGGAACTTAACTCTGCAGAGAGCTGGCCATATACCGGGTTTTCTTTTTTGATCATGTAAGAAAGATACCTTGCTTTTATCTTCATCTCAATTCATTCCAGCTTTAGCTATGGATAGATTAACACTTTCGGCCTGGGTATAGTTATCCCCAACCCCTGTAACAAATTTTTTACTGCTTGAATTTCCATCTCTATACGCGCCTCTTTTGCATACGAACCAATATGGGGAGTGAGGATTACATTATCCAATTCTTTCAAAGGACCCTGATAAGGCTCCTGTTCAAATACATCAATTGCTGCCCCGGCAATTCTTTTTTCTTTTAATGCTTTATAGAGGGCAGTTTCGTCTACCAGCCCTCCACGAGCGGCATTAATAAGAAAGGCATCTTTTTTCATGAGCTTAATTTGCTCGTAACTGATAAAATTTTTCAGCTCTGGCGAGTAGGGGATGTGAACAGTTACTATATCAGCTTCTTTTAATATTTCATTAAGTTCTCTGAATTCAACCTTATAATTAGCTGCAAACTCTTGATCAGGAGAACTATCCCAAGCAAGATAATTTAAACTAAAAGGTGCGGTTAGCTCCACCACTCTTTTGCCAATCCTTCCAAGCCCTAATATTCCAAGCGTTTTTCCCGTTAAAAGATTACCCATGTACTTCTCCCAAACGCCCGTCCTGATCAAACGGTCTTCCATAGAAATACGGCGTAAAAGATTAAACATGAGGCCAACAGTCAGTTCAGCTACTGCCTGTGTAGGACCATCCGGAGTGATAAACACTTTAATACCCAATTCCTTTGCTGCTTCCAGATCCACATTATCCAGCCCCGTTCCACAGCGGGAAATAACCTTTAATTTTTTAGCTGATTTAAGCAATTCTGCTGTTAAACTCTCTGTACCAGCAATTAAACCATTTATATCTTGATAAAAATTCAAACATTCCTCTTGACTCAGTTTCCTTCCAAAAGGATTAAGCTGGTACTCCATAATAGCACTTTCTAATATTTTTAAAGAAAGTGAGTCATATTTAGCAAAAGAAGATGTTGAAATAAAAATTTTATACATTATAATTTGCAATCCCTTCTTTATCTACTTTTAATAACCCTTGCTGGGATACCACCAATAACTGAACAAGGTGAAACATTTTTAGTAACTATGATACCTGTTAAAAACTTGATGCTTACGGATATCCTCTTCTCTCATCACATATTCACTCCTGAGTAAAACTTAAGCAAAGGATCATTTCTCATCTGCTCTTCAACAAAGCGCAAATCTTCAGGCGTATCAACGCTATAAGTTTCAAAATCCGTTACTACCATTTTAACTTTATAGCCATGTTCGATTACACGCAACATATCAACCGACTCAACTATTTCCAGCGGGGTAGGTTCTAGCTGAGAAAATTTTAATAAAAAATTTCGCCTGAAAGGTATAATGCACACCTGTTTAAACATCGGAACTTTGGTTGCTCCTTTTTTCCACGACGGAATAGGCTCCCTGGAAAAATATAGAGCATAATTGTTTCTATCGACCACTACCTTGACCTCATTTGGGTCTTCATGCTCCTTGAGTGTTTTAAGCGGTGCCATAAGATTAACAACGAGTATTGAATTATCCGTCAACATTGGATCAACTGCCTGATTAATCATCTCAGGAAATACCATTGGCTCATCGCCCTGAATGTTTACTAATATTTCTACTTTCTTTCCCGTAACTGTTTCTATTTTTTGAACAGCTTCAGCAACCCTATCTGTACATCGCTCGTTGGAGCCAGAAGTCATAATTGGTCTTCCACCAATTGATTCTACGTAACTAAATATTTCTTGGTCGCAGGTAGCCACATATACCTCGTCTAAAATTTTGCTCATTTTACTTCTGAAATAGACATGCCCAATCATTGGTATACCTAGTATTTTCACTAATGGTTTGCCAGGGAAACGAGAAGAACCCATCCGGGCAGGTATGATGCCAATAATGCTCATTTTCTAACTCCTTTCGCAAGCTGTAACAAATTTATCATGATTTATCATTAGTTGTCTTTTTTCTTAACTCCTCTAAACCTTCTCGGCAGGATTCGCCTAAAAATAAGATATCTAAACTATAAGCCAGGAACCTGTACCCTTCGACATATTTTTCCAATACAGCTTCGGGACGAGGGGGAATTACGTGAAAACCAGAAGTTTTCTTTAATCTGCGAGATATTTCTTTTACTTCCTTTAAGGCAGCAATAACATCTGGATGGTCAAATTGTCCCGGAACCCCCAATGAGCCGGAAAGATCATAAGGCCCGATTATAAAGGCATCTACCTCTTCCACCTTAAGGATATCTTCCAGATTTTCCACTGCTTTTATGTGCTCTATTTGAACAATAACTATACTCTCACTATTCACCCACTTCTTATATTCTTCAAAGGTAGCGCCGTACCCTTGTGCTCTGGCCAGGCCAACACCACGTGTACCTATGGGAGGATATTTTACTGCCCTAACGGCAGCCTCTGCCTCTTTCCTATCGTTTACCATTGGAATAATAACACCATGTGCGCCAGCATCCATTACTCTTTTTATTAAGCTTGAATCATTACTCCCCACTCTAACTAAAGGGGTTACCCCAGCTAGCTCAATGACCTGGATAAGTTGCTGAGCCTGATGAAGGGTAATGGCGCTATGTTCCATATCTACTGTCAACCAGTCAAACCCCGCTTTTGCCATGATCTCAGCAATAGAAGTATGCCCGATGGTTATCCATGAGCCTATGGTTAAATTTCTATTGCGTAATTGTGATTTAAGACTATTCATTTTATTTATTCCTCCCTATTTTTTCAGGCGGGGCTGGTCGCTTTGCCAAGGCTGGAATATAAGAAGGTGTCAACGAGTAATACCTTTTCCCCAATGATTCTCCATAACGCAGTAAATTTTCAAAAAATTCACAATGCTCTTTGTAATAGTCTGTATAGACAGAGTCTCTAATAAGTGACGGGTGAGTATCGAAGATTGTTTGCATTAGATCACCAAGCTGTGATGAAGAGCTATAAGTCCAGACATAATTTTCATCAGGCTTACGTCCATCAGCGCCAATAATATAAATCTCCTCACATACGGATGATGCCACCGGGAGCATGGCTATTGTCATGACATTCGATGAATTCGCTGAAGCTCGCACATATAACTTATCGGGGGTTGGGAAATTGTATTCTTCTCCGTGTCCCGGTATTTTGTTGGGCAATGGTAAAGAGGAGGTAAATATCCTCTTGGGCCTGCGGATCAGCATCCAGATGATCTCACGCACCGACATATCAAGAATCCCGGGCAACTGTATCCCAATAATCTTACTTTCAAGTTCGGGGTAATACGCCAGAAGTAAAGGGACAGAGTGGTCTGGCACCATAATATAGCATTGAAATTTTCTAACCGTCTCCATCATCATCTGCCGAAACTCCGCTGAATAACGGGACGGGCCGAAGAAGAAGGCCAGGTCCACAAAAACCAGTAACTGAGGCTTGATATGCCCCAACAAAAGTTTGTTCTTGACTACAGTGTTGCAGACTACTCGGAAGCCTCCGTCGTAGTCGAATTCCGTCGCCTGTTCTAATGAAGGACCTGTTCCAAACACATATCCTCTCTTGCATGTAGCCACCTCATTAAGTAAGGTTTGATAATTACTTTTTGATAGCTGAGAAAACTGCTTTTTTTGCTGACTTTCGAGACTATGAAAACACAGTTTTTCGGACAAAGATGAACTAACATCATTATAATACAACGGGTCTACTACTGTAACCTTTGCCAAATGCCAAAGGACGTGAGGATCAAACATACTCCTTTTATCCCAGAGCATTATGGCATCAGCTTGAGATAGATTGGCTTTATGGTCAACGAGGTGAATATTTTCATGCCGCCCAATATAGTTATATTGAGAGGGAGGGGGAACTAAAGATTCAAGACTCGTGCCCAGCAGTTCCGCATCCACCGGGATTGAGACCTTCGCCTGTGAAAACGCAGACTGGGGTAGGTACCATGAAACTCGATTTACCAGGTCTGCGAGAGTTGCTATATCCTTGACTGCTGGATAGTAAAAAATACACCGAATAACTCTTTCATCATCTCTGCCCAACGATCTGAGCACCTTTCCAACACCATAATAGCCGTAAGCCCTTATTTTTCGAAGATTGATCTTCGACCGTTCTTTTGAAGCGGTTGCTATATTCATTTAAAATCCTCCCTCATCATGCTTCAACTTGTAGAGTGCCTCTGCCAGCTTGAAGTCCTTCTCTTCATCAATATCCACAGCCTCAAGCTTATCCATTTTGAACATCCGGGGTTTTAGTCCGATTTTGCTTCTTCAGCGTTGTTTAAGTCGTGCATGTTAAATCCTCCCTCGTATAATAGTTTTTGTAAGGTTCTCAGAGATAAATTTCCAGTTATAAACCTTACTAATTACCATAAATTAACTGGAAATATTGTTCCTTGATAATTTTATATATCTGCGTAAGCAGAAGTTATTTTGTTTACTTTTATCTAATGCCCGTGTGACAATGTTTATAGGCCATTGAGGTTGGTTCTGATTTCTCCTGTAGGACCTTTAGGTCGCTTCTAATTAAGTCAGTTCCCCTGGCCTGGTGTTAGCTTTAAACCGCTGGGTGTTTGTCCGGTTTCCTCTCTCCTGTATGGCAGTTCAAGGAGTCGTGCATAAGGGTTTCCGGAGCGTATTCTAATTGCGAGGATGTTGATGCGCCAGGTACCACGGGCATTAGTAAATTTAATGGCCTATAAATTTATAGCAGGAAGGAGGTGATTTCATTGTCAAATTCATTACTGGTCGGTATTGATGTAAGTCTCAATGACAACAAAGTTCGTATCCTCCATCCTGATGGAACCAGTCTTTCAAAATTT